>NZ_QQBG01000010.1 GCF_003339615.1 Candidatus Similichlamydia laticola | reverse complement strand
GATATTGCGAGGCCTTTCGACAAAAATCCATCTCTTCCTTCAATTTAAAAGCCTCAGAAATTAATAAGACTTTGAAATGCGTTCCATCATAGGAAATAAATATATCACCCCCCTTACATCCACCAAATGGAACATCGACTTCCATTCCGAAAGGAAAACTTACAATAAGACAATTCCCTTTTTCAAAGAGGCCCTCTTGATGTTTCCATTTTGGAATAACAGATGCACATACTTTCCCCCCTATTGCCTTTTTTCGACAACTAATAGCAGATTTAATCTCGTTTTGTAATTCCTCTTCTTTCAGAATAGGAAGACGAATTTGGCAAGAAAAGCCTCGACAACTAGATAAACAATCTACTTGAATATAATTTTTATAATTAGCATGTCCTCTCCGAACTACTCCACCCGTTATGATCGGCCTTTCCGGATGAGAAAGATCTTCCTTTTGGATTTGACAAAACAACCCTATCGTCGATTTAAACGTCTGAACAAAACAAAGAGAAATCCCCTTTAGAGACATTTGGTTATGAGCATTCGACATAAACCAAACATCTTCAGAAATTAAACAAGATATTCGGTTATACGGAATAGCAAAACGTTCTGTTTGACTAGTTTCCTGTAGACAAACAGCATTTTTAACTTTTAGAAGGTTATTCTTTGTTCGGTTACTACTATTAGAAGGAAAATACCAAATAGATAACCCTCTTTTTTTTATATCAGATGAAAAGAGTTTCAGGTTTTGTACAAATTCCTGTTTTGTTAATGGACCTGGGAAAAACAAAAGTTCACTTTCACAAGTTTTCAAAAGTGTTTTGCAAACAATTTTTTCACCATCTTCAGAAGCATGTTCATAAGTTTTTTTAAAACAACCTGACTCTTGAATACAAGCCTCCAATGTCATAGGATCAACCAGCGGAATTTGAAACTCCTGAAAAGGCTTTGAACCGTACCTATTAAAACAAGGAACAGACACTGATCTCTGAATAAGAGGAGAAGGGATCACTCGAACTGCATTTTCAGTTGATCCTGAACTTGGTCCTTCATCAGAATCTCTAAAAGGAGAAAGAAGTGCTCTTTCTTCATTAGAAGCAATAAACATCCCCCAAAGTCCCCCTACTGCACTACAAAGTAAGCGTAGACAGGCACCTTGCATACGGTATTCTTCGTTATTGCATAACAGAAGTCGTATACGACAACTGGAAAAAATATGTATTTTTTCTCCAGACAATTGAGATTGAGTATAGGGCTGATTATCTACTTGCCAAATGGGGAAAATCCGAAAGGCTCTAGTCGGCAAAAACTTTTCTCCACGTTCAAAAGAGTGCAAAAGAAATGCCATTTGGAAAAAGTTATCCTCTTCACGATGAGAGCAAAGAATTTCTCCTCCAGAAACATTCCCAAATGGAACATGAATACCCATTCCCGTGGGAAAATCGAATACTCTAGATGAAGGAGGAAACAGTTGTTGTCGATCAAGGTATCCTGTATCCTGCGCACCAGTACCCATAGCCTGAGAACGAGCACGACAGGCCACTTGGACTCTTTCCTCTAACTCAGCTTCCGTCAGCACAGGAATGCGGATATAAAAAGAAAAGCCTTTCCACTTACTCAGACAACATACTTTAATATACTTTCGTACGAGAGAAGTTTCTGCTATTTCCCTCATTGGCCTTTCTGGGGAAGGAAAGACTTCTTCTGTTTTGCGACAAAAAAGGGATAACCCTTTCTGCATTTGAATAAAAATAAATTCTATCCCCTTTAAAGAAAAATCTCCTGCCTCATTCTGGATAATCCATCCATTCTTCGCTTGTAAGCATGAAACACGAATCGTTGAAAACGAAAAACGAGGTGCTTGATAGAATTCTAGTGAATAGACATTCTCTTCCCAAAAAGAGCTCAGTGGAGGAATACGAACGTTTTCCTCCGGAAAGAAACAAAGAGTGACCCCCTTTCGACCTGTTCCATCACAAAAAAGAAGAAGCTCCCCTGTTAAAGGGAATACCGAAGCACCTACCTTGTTTGGGCAAGAAAACACTTCACACAAGCCATCCTGAAACAATTGTCGTGCAACAGCCCATGAACTTTCTGGGTAATTGTTAGCATGATTGCTCTTTGTACGCACAAAGTTTTGAATACGTAAGTTGAGTGCATTTCGATCAACTATAGGGACACGTATTGGATCAGCTGGTCCCTTAGACGATGAAATAAAAGAAATACTTACAGAATTCACAAATAGTCAGCCTTTAATCTTACCCTTGTATAGACGTCTTCATTCATACTAAAAGTTCCAAATGCTGAAGGGATCGAACCTATACAATAAAGTAGATAAATGACTATCCGTCATGGCATGTACTGCCTTCTTGAGCAAGCAAAACCTCCTCAAGAGTACTCTGTAAAGGCATTCGTTGCTCAACTTTATGACTTCGACTTAGTTCTAAAAGGACCCTTGCTGCATCCGTGTCAGAAAAAGTACTGGTACTTGCACCTTCTTCAGAGGGAACTAGATCTCTACTAGCAGTATTTGGCTCATTATCCGACAAGAATAGTTTACGCTTCCTACTTAATCGCTCTCTACAAGCATCCTCTTCGTTAGATCCTGAATGGCTCGCATCATGCGGATCAATAGGAGCTATGTCACTAGCACGAGAAATAGTAATCCCCCATAAGCTTCTCTTGAGTATTGTCATTAATTGTAGCCTTGCACCCTCGATGCAATATTCACGTCTAGATTTTTTTAAAAGTTTGATATCGGGGCTCTTGAACAGATATAGCTTATTTGAAGAGCATATTACTTTATGAAATGAACCTTTGCTAGGCCGTAAAAAGGGCCGTCTTGAACCGCGTCGGTTAGACATTTCTTCTTTTTTTGTTCTAAACGCATCCGAAATCAACAAGATTTGAAAAGAAGTCCCATCAAAAGCAAGAAATAAATCACCTCCCAGGCATCCACCAAATGGAACATCGACTTCCATTCCAGGTGGGAAGCTGATGCTAAGATAGTCTTCTTTCTTGAAAAGATCTTCTTTATGCTCCCATCGGGAAACAGTAAGTGCATGGACTTGCTTTTCTGTTGCCTCCTTTCGAAGATCAATGGCCATTTTAATTTCATTTTGCAACTCCTCTATATTCAAAACAGGAAGACGAATTTGAAAAAAAAAGCCCTTATAACTAGATGAACAATCGATTTGAACATAATTTTTATAATTAGCGTGTGCTTTTCGGACTACCCCACCCATGACAATTGGTCTTTCGGGATGAGAAAGATCTTCCTCTTTGCTTTGACAAAATAATCCCACTGATTTTGTTTTTTGGATAAACTGAAGAGAGAGCCCTCTCAAAGACAATTTATTAGAAGAACTTGATAGAAACCAGCCATCTTCAGAGATTAAGCAAGTTATCCGATTATGCGGAATAGCAAAACATTTTGCCTGATTCGACTTTTGTAGTGAAAAAACATCCTTTCTTTTTATAAGATTATTCTTAGTGCGGCTCCCGCTATTAGGAGGGAAGTACCAAAGAGAAAATCCTCTTTTTCCTATATCAGAAGAAAATAGCTTTAAATTGCATATAAGTTCTTGTTCTGTTAGTGGTCCTGGGAAAAAGAAAAGTTCATTCGGACTACTATTTAAAAGAATTTTGCAAACAATCTTTTCACCATCTTTTGAGGCATATTCATAGGCTCTTCCAAAACAATTTGACCCCTGAATACAAGCCTCTAACGTGCTAGGATCAAGCAGTGGAATCTCAAAAATCTTCGGGACTTGCGACCTAGACTCAATAAAGTAGGGGACAGATATTAATTGTTGTAAAGGAGGAGAGGGGGATCCTCCAGTTGATCTCGAACTGGGCATTGGGACAGAATCTACTGAAGAAGCAGTAGCAGATACGACTTCTTCTCTATTCGCAGAAACGAACAAACCCCAAAGACCTTTTGCTGCTGTACAAAGAAAATTTAGACAAGCACCTTGCATACGGTATTCTTTATCAGAACATGGCAAAAGTCGTACATGACGACTAGAAAGAATATGTATTTTTCCTCCAGGTAATTGAGACTGAGAGTAGGCTTGATAGCCAGTTTGCCAAATAGGGAAAACCCGAAAGGCCTTTATAGGAAGGGTCTCTCCCCTTTCAAAAGAATGTGGGAGAAACGCTATTTGAAAACAAGACTCCTCCCGATAAGAACATAAAACTTCTCCTCCAAAGGCTTCACCAGATGGAATTTGAATACCCATTCCCGGAGGAAAGTCGAAGATTCTAGGAAAAGGAGGAAATAATTGTTGCTGGTCAAGGCACTCTGTGTCTGTCAGATTAGTTCCCATTATCTGGCCACGAGCATGACAAGCTTCCTTGATTCTTTTTTCTAATTCATACTCTGTTAAAACAGGTATACGGACACAAAAAGAAAAATTTTTCCAACTGCTGAAACAATGTACTTTGATATACGACTGAGCCTGAATTGGCTTTTCAGGAAAAGGAAAGGCTTCTTCTGTTGTGCGACAAAAAAGGAATAATCCTTTGCTACTACTCCTCCGGACAAAGGTAAACTCTATCCCTTTTAAGGAAAGATCTCCTTTCTCATCCTTGGCAATCCATCCATTCTCTCCTATTAAACAGGAAACACGATTCATCGAAAAAGAAAAGAAAGGTGCCTCATGGAATCCTGGTAGACAAATCCCTTCCTCCAGGGTAGAGCTAGATGAAATCACGTCAATATTTGAATCTGGTAAAAAACAAAAAATGACTCCCCTTTGATCTGGCCCATTACAAAAAAGAGACAATTCCCCTGCTAGAGAGAACGCTACCGAATCGGCAGCTTGTCGTGCTCCAATCGGGCAAGAAAAGACTTCTCGTGAACCATCTTGGAATAACTGTCTCCCAACAGCCCATGAGCTTTCCAGCAGCCAAGAAACACGATTTCTTCGTACACGTGCAAAATCTTGAATACGTACATCGAGTGTAGCTCGATCAATTATGGGAACACGAATTGAACCAGTTTGTCCTTTAGAAGATGAAATAAAAGAAATACTTATCGAACTCACCAACAATCAACTTCTTGTAGCCCTAAGACGTGTTCATGATGCCTGAAACCAATAATAACCCACAGTATGGCTACTCAATCGTAAAACAGACTATCTTCTGTAGTCGTAGATGATTCCTCCTCATTGAAAGGCTTAGATAAGGTTTTTTGTTGTAATCCGACCTCTGGTATTCCTAAAAGCGTGAGTGTTGGTCCGCCAAGATAGGAAACCCTCTTTACAAATCGAGATTCCTCAAGTTTTATCCTACTACTTTGATCTAGCTCTAGAAGTGCTGTTACAGCTGGATCACCAGAAAAAACACCCGAGATAATGGGATATTGCATAAAAGGTATTGGACTGATCCTTTCCTCTTTAATTTGAGCTTCGTTCAAAGAACCTGTAGCCTCTTCTCCATGAGACGAAGAGATCGCCATTGTAAGTGATTCTTCACAGAATTTAAGCCTCTTAGAAGGGGGGACAAAACCTGAACTAGAACCTTTCGCTTCGTTCAAAGGGACAGTTTCTGGTTTCCTTTGCTTGGAGATAAGTAGACCCCAAAAAGAGTTTCGAGGAGCTATCATCAGCTGTAACATTGCACCTTCAACACAATATTCTGTTTTAGAGACTTGGACAAGCCGTACATCAGAGCTATCAAATAGATAGAGTCTGCTTGGGAAGCATTTCACTCTATGAAATGGTTTTGTTCCAACTTGCCACAAAGGATATTGTGGAGTTTTACGGTTATATCCACCTGACTTTCTTGTTCTAAAGACATCCGAAATCAGTGCTACCTTGAAATGAGTCCCGTCGAAAGAGAGAAACAGATCACCTCCCTGACACCCACCAAAAGGAACATCAACACCCATTCCAAATGGAAAATCTACAACAAGGCAATCTTCGTATTCAAAAAGACCTTCCTCATGTCTCAAGCAAGGAATAACAGATGCATTTTTTAAACCTTCTGCTGCATCACTACGCTGACTAATAGCTTTCTCAAGCTCACTTTTCAAGTCATACTTCGATAAAACAGGTAGACGAACTTGGCAAGAAAAGCCCTTGTGTTTCGATAAACAAGTTACCTTAACATACTTTTTGTACTGCGCATGTGCTCTCCATACCACTCCACCTGTTTCAATTGGTCTTTCGGGATTAGAAAGTTCTTCTTGAGCCTGACAAAGAAATCCTATAACTGTTTCTTCCCTTTTAACAAAATGAAAAGAGATTCCTTTTAACAAAAGCTGTCCCAAAGAGTCTGATACAAACCAACCCTCCTCATAGATTAGGCAAGTTGCAGAGTTGTATACGAGAGGGAAGCCTTTTGCCTGATTAATCTCTTTTGGAAAAAAATTTTCGTTAAAAACACATTTGAGGTTTCTAATGTAATTTTTGCTTTTTGATGGAAAATACCAAAGAGAAAATCCTCTTTTCTTTGTATTGGAAGAAAGTAGTTTCAAGTCAAGATTGAGTTCTCGCTCTGTTGATGAGCCAGGAAAAAAAAATAGTTCATGTGGTTCGTCTTGTAAAAGATTCTTGCATACAATCCTTTCTGCTTTTTCTAAAGAAAGTTTATTGCTTTTTTTGAAACCAACTGACTCTTGAATACACATTTCTAACGTCACAGGATCAACTAATGGAATATGAATGCTCCGAAGCGACTTACCTCCGGTAAAACAAGGAAAACATATGGATTTTTGAATAGGAGAAAATTCTTTTCGGGATGAACTGCCGCTCGGACCTGCATCAGTCTCTGTAAGAGAAGGACTAGGAGCTATTTTCATTTTTTCATTAGAAGAAATGAATAATCCGTATAGGCCTTCTGATGTCGTGCAAATCAAGCGCAACTCAGTATCTTGCACACAAGATTCCTCATCATTATCATGCTGAAGCTGTGCGTGATGACTAAAAATATGTATTTTATTTCCAGACAACTGCTCTTGGGAAAAGCATTGGTTCTTTAACTGCCAAGGTGGAAAGCTCCGAAAGCTTCTAACAAGCAAGGATTCCTCTCCACGTTCAAAAAAGCTTGAAAGAACTGCTATTTGGAAAGTGGGCTCACGATAAGAGCACAAAATTTCTCCACCAAAAATGTTACCAAACAAAACACTAATGCCCATACCAGGCGGCAAGTCGAATACCCTAGAAGAAGGAGGAAACAATCGTTGTCGATCAAGACATTCTTGACCTTGTCCATTATCAATACCCATAGCCTGAAAACGAGTATGACAAGCTACGCGTATTCTTTCTTCCAATTCCGTCTCTGTTAGTAAGGGAATGCGAACATAAAAAGAAAAACCCTTCCACCTGCTAAAACAATGCACTCTAATATACTTAGGTCCAGGCAGAGCTCCTGACATTGGTCTTTCTAAGGGAGGAAAGACTTCTTCTGTCTTGCGACAAAAAAGAGATAGTCCCTTACAGGTTTGAATGAAGGCCATCTCTATCCCTCTTAAAGAGGGCCCTCCTGCATCATTCTGAGCAATCCATCCATCCCAAATTAAGCAAGAAACACAGTTCGTCGGAAAAGAAAACCGATTAGCTTTGTTGCTCTCTAGTCTAGAACCTCCACCTTCTAGGGAAGGCGTGGATGAAGGAATATGAATGTTTTTTTCAGGAAAAAAACAAAAAGTAATACCCTTTCGATCTGTTTCATTGCAGAAAAGAAACAGCTCCCCTGCTAGAGGACACGTCACTTCATATATAGTTTTTTGCACCTTGGTCGGACAAGAAAAGACCTCTTGAGAACCATCCTGAAATAGTTGCCGTCCAACAACCCATGAGCTTTCTAGTTGGCTAGAAGCACGATTTCTTTGTATACGGGCAAAATCTTGAATACGCCAGTCAAGGGTCGATCGATCAATTAAAGGAATACGTATGGGGTCAGTCAACCTTCCAGGAGAAATAAAAGTAACGTGTATCGAACTCACAAATAATCAGCTTCTTGTTGTCTTGAGACGTACCAATAGCAAAAGAAAAAGTTTTTTTCTCCTTCGTGCTATTTCAACAATATTATTTGTATACTAAGAATTTGGGACTAAAACCAGTCATCCCCTGTTCGATTTCTTGCATAAAAAAGAATAAAGATAGTCTGTCTAATTCAGACTTTACGCCTCACTCTAGAACCGTAAGGCAGGTCTTCTATAACGAATCCAAGCTCTTCCAATTCTGCACGATAACGATCAGATTCTTTCCACTTCTTCCGCTCTCTTGCTTCCTTGCGTTTCTCTACAAGCTGCTGGACAGCATTTGGGATAGGATTCTGATCACGAAGGTCCAAAATGACATCACACTCTACCAGCATTTTCAAGATCTTTCCAGCTGTGACTTGATTCAAGGACTCTGTGTCAATCAAACGATTGACTTCTCGGATAAAATCAAACAGTGCCCCCAAAGCCATAGGTGTATTGAGATCATGAAGTAAAGCCTCCCAGAAACGATCAACATCACCTGCCAAAAGCTTGATCAAGTCATCTGATACAGTAGATGATTCACTTTGCACCTCTTCTAACCGAGAAAAAACAAGTCGATAACGTTCGACAGCCTGATGTGCTGCATGAAGAGACGCTTCAGTAAAGTTCATTGGAGAAGAATAATGGTGCTGCAAAAGGGCATAACGCAAGGCCGAAGGATCAGCTCCTTTCTCGAGAAGATCACGAAGAGTGTAGAAGTTGCCTGCACTCTTCGCCATTTTTTTTCCCTCTACTTGGAGATGTTCCACATGAAACCAATGTTTCGCTAAAGGAGCATTGTGACAACAGACAGATTGAGCAATTTCGTTTTCATGATGGGGAAAAATATTATCGACTCCACCACAATGAAGATCGAGAGTTGGTCCCAATAAAGCCTTTGCCATGGCACTGCACTCAATGTGCCAACCTGGGCGTCCCTTTCCCCAAGGACTATTCCAATAGATCGATCCGTCTCTATCCGCCTCAAAAGCTTTCCAAAGAACAAAATCGGCTATTGCATCTTTATCATATTCATCCTGAGACACCCTCTTGGATAAACCAGGCACTAAACCTTCTTTGTGTAAATGGCAAAGAGAACCATACTCAGGAAACTTATCCAAAGCGAAATAAACGCTCCCATCACAACTTTTATAGGCAAAACCACGTTCTTCTAAACAACGGATCATCTCAATCATTTCTTCGATGTAATCTGTTGCACAAGGATAGTACTTAGCTTCTTGGATTCGCAGAAGAGCGGCATCTTCTAAAAATGCATCTTTAAATTTTTTTGTAAATGCACCCAACGACTCTCCTGTAACAGACACCTTTTTGATGATCTTGTCATCTATATCCGTGAAGTTCATCACCTGGATGACACGAAATCCGACCCAAGTTAAAACACGACACAGCACATCTTCTACAAGAAAAGTCCGAAAATTACCTAAATGAGCAAAATCATAGACCGTTGGTCCACATGTATAAACGCGCAATACACCATCTTCAGAACCAGAAACAGGGCGGAGAGTCTTAGTAAACGTGTCTTTTAAAAGGAGAGTTTTCCTCAGCATTGTCTGTCCAACATATGATAAGCAACTTTTCCAACTTCTGTAAGCGGAATCGCCTCCAGTTTGCGAGTTTCCCCAATAATCTGCACGAGAAAAGGATACCGTTCTGTTATCTCCTGATTCACAACATCTTGATCTAGATCAAAGGTTGTAACAAGTAGGAGATTCTTAGAAAAACGCTTGTTTTTGCGAGTAAAACATAAGGCCAAGCAAGGCCCTGGAATAAAATGGGATTTTTGTTTGATCCATTGTTTCCTTAGAGCAAGCTGCATAATCATTTTTTCCAATTCTATGAGAGAAACAATGCGTGTTCCTACCTTGATCCACCTCCCATTAGGATGGGTTAAAGAAAGGACCTGGTCTCGATCTAAAGACCCTCTATCCCCCGTTTCAAACCATTTCTTATTCTGCAAATCGAAATGAAAACCTTTATGAGGATCGCTCCCTCCTAGATATCCATGAAATACGCTTTCTCCGGACAATAGGATAAGCCCCTCCTTTCCCGGCAAAACGGGTCTTCTACTTTTAGGATCCACTATAGCAACATCTACACCCTGTAAAAGAGGACCTACCCCTTTAGCTGTTGTTCCAATCCGATGAATAGCCACAACAGCACCACATTCTGTTAGGCCATAACTCATCATGGGAGTGGCCCCTAGTTCCTCAACCTTGGCCAGTAGCTCCCCTGAAGGGGATTCTCCACAAAAGATAAAATAGCGTACAGATTCGAGCTCTTTCCTCTTCGCAAACTGAAACAAGGACTCAATAATAAAGGGTGTCCCAATGAAAACGGTAGGACGGACCTGCTGGATCAAACAAGCAATCTGAACACTTTCAAACGGATAGGGATAGCAGAAAAACTTAACAGCACAGCAAATAGGCAAAACATTTAACAGTTCAAAACCAAGGGAATGAAAGGGAGGAAGAACAGCAAAAATACTATCCTGAGATGTAATGGGGATAGCCGAAAAAAGGCTGTTCGTGACGCTCAGGATGTTACGGTGCGTGAGAGGAATAACACAAGGATTCATCTCAGGATGGTTCTTACACAAAATTACAGCTGTATCGTCTGATTTAGCACACCATTCATCCCATTCATCCAGAAGAGCATCTGCCGTTCTATAAGATTCGAGATAAGACTTCATCCTCTTCCAAGGAGAGTGACGATGTTCTATGTCTTCTAGCATAAGGAGGAGCGGGGCTAACTCCTTGATAGCTACATGTTCTAGTTCATCAGAAAACCATCTCGAGCTAATCACGACATGTACATCTGCTAATCGCAGAAAGTCCCGAACAGACTGATTGGTAGCAGTCCAATCAATCAGAACGGGAGTTTTACCAGCCAAAAATGTAGCAAAGAGAACAGTAATAGCGTCTACGCTCGACGGCAGCATAACACCCAAATTATCTCCTGGGAGATATTTCATTTCCCTAGCAAGCAGCAAGACTTGTCTTTTAAGCCGTTTATAAGATACAGACCCACTTAAAAGATCAGCACACGCAATACTATTCCCTCCACGATCACAAGAACGCAAAAATGCCTCTTGCAAGATAGTCCCAACGGGGGTAGCTACAGGGACTCTTTCTCTCGAAGAAAACCATTCCCGAAAGGTTGGATCAAAGTAAGCCCCCTTTCTGCGATTAGGCAACGTTTTGATCTTTTGAGAAACAGAACGGACAAGATGCCCTACTGTGCTTGCATGGGCATCTCGGAGCCCAAGTTTGCCAAAACGTTGATGAATGGAAGCTAGAAGAGCAGCACGATCTGCTGAACCAAGGCCCAAATCGGCAACGAGATCAGCATGTGGGTCTAGAGCAAATAAAGAAACTCCAGTTAAACGAGACACTTCTTGAAAAATAGGTTCTTGTATTTCTCTAGGAATACACTCAAACGAGTCAAGCGGATCTGTATCTGCTTCTCTTTCTTGGGGAGTCTGAACAGTACGATTGTAGAAAGCCTCAGGAACAAAAGTAGGTGTTTCTCCTTTGTCCCCTTCTTTTTGCCCATCATGTTCGTACTGATTGAGCCAATCCTCAATGTACTGATTGAATTCGTCTCGAGAAAGAGAGTAGCCCGTCTTATTCATCTCTTGAAATGAGATGACGACTTGTCGTTTGATCGCAAAAAAGATCCCATTTTTAAGAATCATCTTGAGCCATTCCCAAAACATACGGAAAAAAGAGGGAGAGCGCTTTTCCCAGATGGTAGAGAAACGGCTACCCCACAACCCTGATATGCGAACAAGAACAACACGTAAACCTGGAACTTCTTGCGTCAAGCGATAAGCCCAAGAAGTCCCCTGCAGTGACTCCCTCCCTGTCATTTTAGGACGACCTGAAGGATGTAAGATAAAAATCTCCCCCATTTTGAGGGACTGAGCTAGCTTTCGAAAAGCCAGTTCACTCCGTTGTTTTTTAAGAGGATTTGCAGAAGAACTCAGATCTGGAATAGGAATACCTCGCAACCAACGCATAATGAGACGTGTCAAGGGTCTCCTACAATCTTGCTCATAGGCGAGGATACGAACGGGAACACCGTCCATGATTAAAAGAGAGTTCACAAGAACAGGGTCTAATACGGATGAGTAAGAGCACAAAAAAAGGATGCCCTCTCCACTCCTCTGTCTAATACGATCAATCCCCCGAACGTCCATGCGATAACGCAATCGCAAGATAAAGTTAAAAAGGAATGATAAAAGGGTAACGACAAACTGAAACATTTTCTTCTAACCACATGAACAAAGGATGGCAGAGACAAAGCAGACGATTTGTCCGTTTTTTCCTGATCTGTATGGTTTTTTCCTACAGTAAGGGAGAAATTTAGGCGATGAGAAGAAAACGTTTAAAGAGCAGGAAGGGGAAGGGATCAGTAGGAGGTGCTCCTTAAGAAAGCACAACCTCCTCTGTCAAATCACCCCAAAAAGTTTCGATTGAGTAATAAGACCGAGCCTCTGAAGTCAAAAGATGGATGACAACCAGTCCACAATCGAGCAAAATCCAGGAGGACCGACCTTCTACCCTCGGTCTCCTTCCTAATTTTTTCAAAGTAACAACCAGATGCTCAGCAACAGCTTTCAAATGATGGTCTACAAAAACCTCTGAAATAACCAAATAACGGCACAAAGCAGTGGGATCCTTCATATCCAGGACCCGCACGTTGAAAGCCTTCTGAGACAGAAGCTCTTCTACGATAAGACGTATAAAGGAAACAGAAACTAAAGCCCCCTCACTACCCATTTCTCGATTTTTCCTGTAGCACAAGCTCCATCTCAGAAATCACCCGCCTTAACTCGACAAGTCTCTCCTTATCCTGTTGCATCATTTGACCCAAATAAAGAGCGCGTTCAAGATCGAGACCAGAAGCCCCAACGCTCTTTTTATGGGCATCCAAACGCTCCCTTACCTCATCGCGACAAGCAACTAGTTGCTCTAACCTGCCTCGAATAGACTCAATAGACTCCCCTTCAGCAGAAGAAACCTCCATAAGAGGAGCACGACGACGATCCTCAAGGGCATGCTTGATCTGTTTCAGTAATTTGTCAAGCGTGACACGATCACTCCTCCAAATAAGAGGGGTCCTGCATCGCTCACAAAGATGACGATACTCCTCATCGAACAGTTCCAAGTCTCTTCCATTGAAGGCTAGGACACGATCCAACAATTCAGCGAGACGGACTCGAAGCTCCTGTAAACACTTCTCTCTTTCTTGGGCTGCCTGCCGATCGGCCTCCCTTCTCTGCTCCATTTCCTTCGCACGCCTTTCTACGAGGGGAATTTTCGCATCTTTTAACATCTTCTTGAGCAAAAAGACACTGTCACGATTCAGGTCCATCCCGCGCATCTCACGTTGAATCAGCCCCAACTCACGCTCGAAATTCTCGTCGGAAAGAGTGGCTCCTTGATAGGCCGAAATTAAACCCTCAATTCTTAAACGAAGAGTTTCACAGTTCGTCTTCGAGAGTTCCCGTCTTTCTTCGAACTTCTCCCTCTTTTGGGAAATAACGGCATTAAGACGGTCCCAACAAGCACTCAGAGAAACCCGAGCGTTCTTAAACGTTGTTCTGCTCAACTGAAGCTCTTTTGCAAGAGCTTGAAAACGTCGCACCTCAGAGAGTAAGTGAAGAGCTGGCTTCGCAGAGAAATGCCCATTCGTTACACCTTGGACAAAACGACCAACATCTTCCAAGAAGCGATCACCGAGAACACGGCCCAGCTCCCGTTTTTCTGGGAAAAGAATATTGCCGACTTCGGAAAGACCATCCAGGAGTTTCCTCTTTAGCTTTCCTCGCATGGAAATGGCCAAAACTTCCTCACGCAGTCCCCTCAAACGTTCAGCTAGAGCGGACAGACGCAGCAATCTCGAATGGCTTTCGAAGTAAAACCGGCTATCAGCCTCTAAACATTCCGGGAGAACTCCGGAATCCCAATCAGCAGGCACCTCAACAGCCTGGCCCAGCTCAACCTTCATGGCTTGAATAGCAAGCTCGATCTGCTGTGCTGCAAAGTTGGAAACTTCCTTGACACGATCCTTCAGGAAGAGAGCCTCCCGAGACAAATCCTTACAAATACCTTGATAATGAGTGCGATCCCCAGGAGCAAGAGAAGGGTCCGCAAACAACTCAAACAACAGCTTACGAGCTTCCCAAAAACCACGAAAGGAGGGCTTGTGCTGCTGAACAAGACACTTGCCCATTAAGTCTAGACAGCCCTCTATCTTTTCACCTACCCCAGACATCTCTTTGAATGAGGCTCGTAAGTCTGCTACCACGTCAGGAAGCCCTTTTGCGACAGAGTTCGTTGCCACGCCGCTCTCCACTCTATCAGAAACAGCACGCTCATCAACACTCACTTCAACCACGTCAATGGAGTCGACAGACTCCCCTTCTTGCCCCAGCATGAACTTCTACTCCTAAAGAAGGAGCCAAACGTAGCGAAAGGCCACGACGGCACATCGCGCAAGAATGGACTCCACCCTCTCTCGCAGAGAGTTTACTCATGCAATCCCTTTATGTAAACCTAACCAGACGAACAATTAATTTTTGCTTTTTGCTGGCTTCTTTTTCGGAAATTGTTTAGGACCCCATCAAGGCCACTTCTTCAATCGAAGAGTCTCTCTGTTCGCAGAAGGAAGAAATCTCATCCAAAAAGCCTTCTTGAGGAAGATGTTCGCTACTTTCTGCTCCAGAGTGAATACCGAGGAAGCAGACCTCTTCGGCATACACTCTTAATTTGCAACGTTTCTCTCCCTCTTTGGAAAACCAGACATCTAATTGTAAATGCCCAATGACAACAACGGATGACGAACACTCTAATCGAGAAACAGACTCTTCCGCTAAACGACCCCAGACAACAACATCAACAAAACAGGCTTCTCGCTGCTTTTTCCCACTGGAAGTTGTATATTCACGATTCAAAGCTAAAAGGAGATCTGTAACAGAAGTTCCCTTAGGGGTTCTACGTAAAACCGGTTTGCGCGTTAAATTTCCCGACAAAAACACTTTATTCATTGAAGCCATAAATCCCCCCTCCAGAGCCTGCAAAAGACAATTCGGATGTTAAGAATTTTTTATAATTCTGGCAATCAAAGAGAAGAGTCAAACACAGGTGCTCCATGAGCACATTTGCTCCATGAACCGATCTAATGCCTTGCGAGAAGCCAGAACTTCTACTGGGACGAACCGGTCCCTGGAACGTGACCAAGTTTCTTGCTTCTTGATCAATTGACAAGAAACTTGCTTAAAAAAATAGACGCTTTCGTCGAAAGAAACATGCCCATCAAGATATTCAAGAAAATGCCTATATCCAATGGCAGTACGAGCGGCCGGATTCTCCTTGATCCCCTGAGGAATAAGACCTTCCACCTCCTCAAGTAGTCCCCTTTCAAGCATGAGATCACATCGTCGTAATACTTAATGGCTTTCGAAGTAAAACCGGCTATCAGCCTCTAAACATTCCGGGAGAACTCCGGAATCCCAATCAGCAGGCACCTCAACAGCCTGGCCCAGCTCAACCTTCATGGCTTGAATAGCAAGCTCGATCTGCTGTGCTGCAAAGTTGGAAACTTCCTTGACACGATCCTTCAGGAAGAGAGCCTCCCGAGACAAATCCTTACAAATACCTTGATAATGAGTGCGATCCCCAGGAGCAAGAGAAGGGTCCGCAAACAACTCAAACAACAGCTTACGAGCTTCCCAAAAACCACGAAAGGAGGGCTTGTGCTGCTGAACAAGACACTTGCCCATTAAGTCTAGACAGCCCTCTATCTTTTCACCTACCCCAGACATCTCTTTGAATGAGGCTCGTAAGTCTGCTACCACGTCAGGAAGCCCTTTTGCGACAGAGTTCGTTGCCACGCCGCTCTCCACTCTATCAGAAACAGCACGCTCATCAACACTCACTTCAACCACGTCAATGGAGTCGACAGACTCCCCTTCTTGCCCCAGCATGAACTTCTACTCCTAAAGAAGGAGCCAAACGTAGCGAAAGGCCACGACGGCACATCGCGCAAGAATGGACTCCACCCTCTCTCGCAGAGAGTTTACTCATGCAATCCCTTTATGTAAACCTAACCAGACGAACAATTAATTTTTGCTTTTTGCTGGCTTCTTTTTCGGAAATTGTTTAGGACCCCATCAAGGCCACTTCTTCAATCGAAGAGTCTCTCTGTTCGCAGAAGGAAGAAATCTCATCCAAAAAGCCTTCTTGAGGAAGATGTTCGCTACTTTCTGCTCCAGAGTGAATACCGAGGAAGCAGACCTCTTCGGCATACACTCTTAATTTGCAACGTTTCTCTCCCTCTTTGGAAAACCAGACATCTAATTGTAAATGCCCAATGACAACAACGGATGACGAACACTCTAATCGAGAAACAGACTCTTCCGCTAAACGACCCCAGACAACAACATCAACAAAACAGGCTTCTCGCTGCTTTTTCCCACTGGAAGTTGTATATTCACGATTCAAAGCTAAAAGGAGATCTGTAACAGAAGTTCCCTTAGGGGTTCTACGTAAAACCGGTTTGCGCGTTAAATTTCCCGACAAAAACACTTTATTCATTGAAGCCATAAATCCCCCCTCCAGAGCCTGCAAAAGACAATTCGGATGTTAAGAATTTTTTATAATTCTGGCAATCAAAGAGAAGAGTCAAACACAGGTGCTCCATGAGCACATTTGCTCCATGAACCGATCTAATGCCTTGCGAGAAGCCAGAACTTCTACTGGGACGAACCGGTCCCTGGAACGTGACCAAGTTTCTTGCTTCTTGATCAATTGACAAGAAACTTGCTTAAAAAAATAGACGCTTTCGTCGAAAGAAACATGCCCATCAAGATATTCAAGAAAATGCCTATATCCAATGGCAGTACGAGCGGCCGGATTCTCCTTGATCCCCTGAGGAATAAGACCTTCCACCTCCTCAAGTAGTCCCCTTTCAAGCATGAGATCACATCGTCGTAATACTTTTTGCCTTAAGTTTTCTCTATCTGATTCCAGCCGAACAAGACGTGCACGCAGCTCTAATCCTTTTTTTTGCCTTTGCCTGCGCAAAGAACTGAGGAGCTGGCCTGTTACCTCGATGACTTCAAGGGCGCGAACAATCTTATGCCGGTCACCTTTCGACAACAGGGAAGCTGCTTGAGGATCTAAAGAGCAAAGCCTTGCGTAGAGGGAATGAACCCCTTCTTCTTCTAGCTCACGTTCTAATTTTGCGCGCGCCTCCTGATGCAGAGGGGGAGTAGGAGGAAGCCCACGGAAAAGCCCCTCGAAATAAAACCCAGACCCTCCAACGAAAACGGGAAGAGACCCACGCTTTAAAATCCCCTGAAGCACACTCTCTACCTCAGAAAGAAAAGCAGCCAAGTGATACGGGTCAGAAACAGAACGCACGTCAATGAGGTGATGCGGGACCCGTTTCCTCTCCTCTGCTGTTACTTTTGCTGTTCCAATATCCATCCCACGATACACTTGCACAGAGTCAACTGAAATAACTTCAAGGGGAATCTCTTTCGCAAGATCAAGGGCCAATTGTGTTTTACCCGAAGCAGTAGGCCCCATAATGACCAAGGCATCAAAAGTACATTGAGAAGAAGTTGGAACAAGAATCGGTTGTGACATGGGATACATTAGCCTTCCTTCCAAGTCGTCATACTGAAAAGCCAATCGCGGTACAAATGGTCCATTTTTTCTACCTGTAAAAGAGAAACTTCCGTAATTGAGTAAGGAGATTTTTCCCGAATCTTTGCGTTAATTGCCTTAAATAGAGACTGTCTGCTCTTCAAAAGAAGTTTCCATTCCTCTTCTTCTACCACTTGACCTTCCCAAAAAAAGAGGGAAGTTACTGGAAAAAGCGAAGCACACGCAATCAAATGACTTCCCAAGAGCTCTCTAATCAAAACGACCGCTACATCACGCGCAGGCAAAGTAACAAAGAGATAGACCGCAGCCTCTTCCCCTTTTTTAGAAAAAAGATTTTTTACCCAGCTAAGCATGCTTTTCTACAAAAAAATTCTTGGGACCAGCAGATTGTACACTTCGTTCCGTTTTCTTCTACAAATTGTCTACCGAGTTTAACAATTGACTTTCTCCATAGGATTAAATACATAAAAAGAATTTGAAATCTCCGAAGGAAACACCAGCGTGTACGATCTGAAACAGTTCTCCCCCACCACAAGAGACCGAATTATAACTTGGTTGGCTAAAGATGAACTCGATTTATCAATTAGAGAAAAAATTCTTCATCTCCTAAAGAGCAATACAGAGGAAATCGAAGACGCTTTTGGGTGTGATCTCTGTTTTGGAACAGCAGGTATTCGTCGCAAACTTGGTCCTGGACCAAACAGAATAAACATCTATACTATTCGTGCGATTACAAATGCCCTTCTTGAATGCTTTTCAAAAGAAAAACAAGGATGCCTTCGCTTAGCTATTGGCTACGATACACGACAGGAATCATCTCCTTTCGCGCATCTTATAGCCCAAATAGCAGTAGAACAAGGGCATACCGCTCTGCTTTTCCCTCAACCTGTTCCGACTCCTTTGCTCTCTTTCGCAATACGTTATAGGTCGTGTGATCTCGGAATTATGCTTACGGCTTCCCACAATACACCAGATTATAGTGGCTACAAAGTTTATCTGTCAGACGGCAGACAAATTCAATCTCCTCTAGATCAAGAGATCTGTAAACGTATTGAAATCACATTAGATGTACAACAGGGAAATAGTTCAAAAAAGGAATCAGGACAGTTGCTGACACTGGAAGAGGATGTTTTTGATGCTTACTTGGAGGCCATTGACGCATTGCCCTTTCAGAAAGGTCCTAAGAAAGCTCGCATCGTCTATACCAGCTTAGAGGGATCTGGATTTCCTTTTACTCTTAGAGCTTTAACCCGATGGGGTTTTCAACCCCAAACAGACCAAAAAGAACAGAATATCCTGACAAGAAAGAAAAGCAATCCAGAAGAAAGAGAAGCTTTGGAGGAGGGCATTTCTTTCCTGAAAAGAGAACATGGTCACATCCTACTGGCAAACGATCCAGATGCAGACCGAATTGGTCTTGTTTCTAGAGAGGGAGAGGAGGTCTACCATTTTTCGGGAAATGAGATTGCTCTCTTGATTCTTGACTATTTAGGGAGAACACTGGGTTCCTCTTGTCAAGGAAAGTGGATCGCCAAGTCATTTGTCAGCACAAAAATGATTGATGCGTTAGCCAAAAGCTTCCATCTACAAGTACAGACCGTTCCAACAGGATTTAAATACATTGCCCAATACATTGCCCAGTTAGAAAGGGAAGAAAAAGCCAGTCAGTTTCTCATGGGGATGGAGGAATCCTCAGGTATTTTGGTCGGGACACATGTCAGAGATAAGGATGGGGTCTCTACCTGTTGTGTATTAGCGGCTCTCACAGAAGATGCTTTAAAACGCAACAGCTCACCCCTGAAAGAACTCTATCGTATTACCGATACAATTGGTTTTTTTTTCGAGGAAACATTGTCTTTTCCTCTCTCCCCTAAACAGTCTTTCGAATCGATCCTCAATTCTTTACGAAAAAAATTGACAACACTAGGCGGACTGCCATTCACTCAAGCGACCCATGAAATTCCCCTAGGGGCAAGAAAGGATTCTTCTCTGTGGGAAATAGAAAAAAAAGGGCGCCTTATCATTCGAGCTTCAGGGACAGAGCCCAAACTGAAATGTTATCTTTCCCTCAAAGGGAAAAGAGAGAAATGCGAAGTTTTTCAAAAAGTTAAACAAGACCTAATTCAGATAATGAACTCTTGTCTTTTGTAAAGGGAGCTTTTTCCATTTCGAATCGAAGCTGTTGGCTTAACTGTTCGAATTCATCCGAACGTCCCATGGCATGCAAGCAGATTTTGATGTTGTCTCCTGTGTGTTTCTGCCCCCCGTCGAGAAAGAAGACACGCAATAAGACATCCAAAGATTCCCTCACAGCGCCCATTTCAAAAAGCGCTACTCCAATGTCTCCTAAAAGAGGATAGTCTCTTGGAGTAAGTGGAAAAAATGTTTTAGACACCCGTACCAAACAATCGATCCAAAACCGTTTTTGACTTGGAGACAGGGAAGGAAGTTCGGCCCGAAGGAAATTAAAGTGAGCAAAAAAGACCGCGGGATCGTACTCACTTAAGCGCAAAATGTTTTCGATAAAGTCTAAAGACTTGTCTTCAAACTTTGCGACATCATTGATGGTCTGCCAAAATTGAAAAATACCAAAAGAGTCGAAAAAGTGAGAAAAGAGCGGAAAGAGACAGCTAGAACTCGAGCGGTCCGTTGCCATTGCAGTCACCAGTACAGTTTGTTCACTCGACTCCGTTGTTACAACATCTTGCTGGCTAGCTTGAAGGTAATGTCTTAAAGCCAAATAATTAACAGATAAGGAGCCCATTGCAGGAGACGACACACAATGACCCCCTAAGGTCTCAAGGGCTTGCGGCACGGCAGAACCTTGATCAGAAGCAAGCAAACAATAGCCAGGTGGGGACCAACTCATAACAAGATCCAGGACGCGAAAGGCCCCAACAGGGACATTGAAGTCTTTCGTCCACTGGACTTCAGAGGTCGTTTTCAGGGCATAATTCCAAGAAAGGGAAGGGTAATAGCTATTCGGATCTACCTCTCCACCGCTTGTCAAATTCAGTCGCACCTCCCGCATCGATTCAGCCAAACTCTTCTCCCCTTGAGACCGAACGAGATCAGCATGGACCTCGTACAATTTACCTTCTGACATTGCAAAAAGATCGTGAGGCAAGCTATCAAAGAAATAATTTGAAATAATAAGCAAAGGATTTGTTAATCGATCAGCTTCCAAAGTCTCATGGCTTAGTTGCAAAACCATTTTCTCGTCTCTCATAGCATCGAAGAGGGCGACATCCGCGTAGCCCTTCTCAAAGAAGGGTTTTAAGTCTGGATGATACAAAACGAAGCTAAGATTTTCCTCTGAAATATCCACGAATACATATTTGAGACGAACTGGAAACGACTGAAACAATTCTTGCATCAAACTTAGGATAAGGTAGCCACAGCGCCCAACCCCACAACCCATATCTAGAATATAGATCACATCATCTGGGTTCAAACTTCCCATGTGTAGCCAAAACTTCAGTTGCAAATCGAAGAGGTGTGCATATCGGGAAACAAGAAAGGGAGACGTGGTCAAGTAAAAAGGCATACCCTCATGAGTCCATACTTTTGGACCCAAGTCTGAATAAACTTGCCTATGGAGTCCCCAAAATTCTGATTCTGAAAAACGTTTGTTCATAATTACTCACATTGATCCCAATATGCCCTTGAAAAATCAACCAGAAGCATGTCACTAGTATGAACACCCCTCAATCTGGGCTGCATACCAAAAACTTCACGACCGAAAGCAATGGGGATTAAAGGCATTTCTGCCAAGAAAAAATCTTCCATGATTTCGACATGCCGTTCTCTTTGTTCTCCTTTTAGGCTAAGACCCTCCTGGAACAAACGGCAAAAATAAGATGGACTCCATCCCGTATAATTACTCGGGTAGTCACTCTGGGTGAAGTTTTCGAAGAAGGTGTAGGGATCACGGTAGTCAGCAACAGAACCTACAATAGCAAAATGAAAGTCCCCATCAGACATACGAGCGAGCAAGGAACGAAACTCTATCGTTTCAATACTGACAAGAACGCCAAGGTATTCTGCCCATTGCTGTTGTAAGGCTTGAGCTAGTTTGCTCCCTGCCTCTGAACAAAGCAACCTCATTTCCCCTATATCAGCTAGAGACAGCCTCAACTCATCCATTCCCTCCTGAAGAAGTTTTTTGGCTATCTCTGGTGATTCTTGAAGAAGGCGCCGTTCTTTCCTAGGAGAAAGTGGTGGAGGCAAATAAGAATAAGCTTGTAAAGAACGTTTAAACAAAGCACGAGCCAATTCATCTCGATTTAAGCCAGCTGAAAAGGCATGACGTACCTTTTCAGAACGAAAAGGCCCTGATAAAGTATTTAAAGCAACATAAGTCACACTAGAGACATTGTAAGGGTCAGAAAGCAACCCCGTCTCCTTCATGTTTTCCGAAGCCTCGTGAGGAATATTTAAAAGCCCTCCCCCGATACAATCAATTTCTCCTCTCTCGAAAAGAATGGTTTGTGTGGAAGGTTCCTCAATGAAAAGCACTCTGATTTCCGAGAGTTTTACAGAAGCGGCATCCCAATAAAAAGGGTTTCTTTCCAGAACCATTCCTTCTCCCCATTTTGAATCTTTCAAGCGAAAAGGCCCATTGGTTACGACCTCATGACTTTTGTAATCAGGATGAACAGGAAAGAAAATAGGAAGAGTGAGGAGTTTGTCAAAATAAGGGACTGGATGCTTAAGAGAAAAAACGAGTGTCTGATCATCTTCCGCTACAAGTGCTACACTTGACCAACTTACTGCGCCCAGTCGGAATCCTTCTACTCCTGAGATCAAGTTGAAATGCATCCCATGAGGACAAATTCTCCCTTCAGGAGCAATAGCATTCCTCCAACTTCTTACAAAATCATTAGCTGTTAAAGGCAATCCATTAGACCAAAAAGATTGACGCAGCGTCACTCTGTAATGCAGGCCATCTTCTGAAAGATGCAGCTGCTCCGCCAATCCAGGCAACAAAACACCCCCTGGCCCACTACGAAACAGCCCCTCATAAAGATGGATGGCCAAAAGAGCGCTATGCGTATCACGTAAAAAATGGGGATGCGGCTCTAAAGGGACAAAGCCTAAATTGACCACAATATGATCCTTCTTCTCATATTGCTTCTTTTGAGAAGAAGCCTTTGCTAAGAAGAAAAGACCAGCACAAGCTAAGGCCCCAAATAACACCCCGAGAATGCTACGCGTCTTCAATGTCACCCTCTTATCGTCAAGTTTTTCTGTTTCCCTCCTAGCAAAAAGCCAGATCGGAGGCGAATCGTAGCAAAAGGGGCAAGTTTCAGCAACCTGGAGTCCATCTCTATTCTTCTAAAAGCTCTAATAAGCTCCGAAATGTCAACAGGAAGCATATCATTAGCTTGGCCTGAACACCAAGCCGTGTAGTTGACAACGTAATCACGTTGAGTAAAAGCTTCAAAAAAGCATAAAGGGAGCCTAAATTCACTACGATATGACTTTCATGCTCTACGTCCTTGGTACGAAAACAAGAGCAGAGATTTCAACTGCCTTTCCAGGAAGCTCTGGAAAAATCAATAGAAAATAACTCATTGACAAGTACCCCGTGTAATCCTTCCTGCATAGCATAGGTTCTGTTCCCAAAAAACAGAGGAATGACTGGTAAATGGGATAAGATTATTTTTTCCAATTTCTGAATTTGGCAGAGACGCTCCTTCTTCTTTAAGGCTAAACCTTCGTTCAGGAGATGACGAAAGACAGGAGGACTCCATCTTGAGAAATTGTTCAGCCCCACTGGATCTCTGAAAATCTCAAGGAGGGCATACGGATCAGCGTAGGAGCTGACCAAACTGCTCACAGCAAAGTCAAAATCCCCATTTTCCAATAGGGAACAAAACGAATTGAAACTAACTAACTTAGCTTTTACCCGAATGCCGAGATTTTTTAGCCACTGCCCTTGAATGGCTTTGACAAGAGAAGCTTGCGAAGGATGACACAACAAACGCACTTGAGCAAAGTCGTCACATGTACAACCTACTTCCTCTAGTCCCCTTTGTAAAAATTGCTGAGCCAAACTAGGTGATTCCTTAAGAGAAGCAACAGTCGTCCCATAAGAAAGAACTGGTGGAAGATATCTATAAGCAGGAATGAGGTGTTGATACGAGGATTGTGCTAAATAGTTTCTGTCCAAAGCCAAGGAAAGAGCTTGGCGAATTTTCTGTGAGCGAAACAGTTTGGAGACCGTATTTGTAACAATAAAATCAATAGAAGCCATTGCGCGCTCTTGAAAAGTTGCTCTAGTTTCAGCAGAATCTTGGGGGAAGGGCAAAAGGCAGATTCCAATAAAATCGAGATCCCCTCTTTCAAAAAGAGTCATTTGAACACGATCATGCTTAACAAAAAGGCACTTAACTTCTTGAAAAGATACGGAAGAACTGTCCCAATAAAACGGGTTTTTTTCCCAAAGTAAGTATTGGCCCATTTGACTCTTTTTCAGGCGGAAAGGGCCGTTCGTAATAGTTGCATCTGCTTGTCCATCCGGATGAACAGGGTAAAATACGGGCAAGGCCAAAAGACGTAAGAAATGGGGGACAGGGTGCTTCAAGGAGAAACAAAGTGTGTCTTCACTTTGTGCATAAAGGGCAACCTTAGACCAGTCTGGATGAAGCGGATCGATTTCATCAACCCCCCTAAAAAAATAAAAATGCGAAGCAAAAGGCGACCGTTTTCCGGAAGGGGAAATGACAGATCGCCAACTGCGCACGATGTCATGCGCTGTGAGAGGGGTACCATCTGACCAAAAAGATCGACGCAGTTTAATCCTGCAATGTAGTCCATCTTTTGAAAAGGCTACCTGCTTAGCTAAGCCTGGTAAAAGGTTTCCGTTTTCTCCCATACGAAACAATCCTTCGTAAAGATGAATGGAAACCAGTCCGCTGTGAAGATCTCGAATCAAATGAGGGTTATATTCTTGAGGTTTCTCCCCTATATTCAAAACAAGTTGTGTTTTCGGCATCCGAACACACTTTCTCGAATGGGTCATGAAAAGCAAGGTTCCCAAAGCCGCACAGCAAATGGTTCCTGCCAAAGCGAAAAACTTGAAACTCTTCATTCTCTCAAGACTCCCTTGCTTATTGGTTCCCATGCAAATGCTTACTCTTCCCAGTAAGCCCTTGAGAGATCAACCGTCATAAGCCCGTTTGTCAAGACCCCTTTGAGTCCCGGTTGAACCACGTAGACACAATAACCGAAAGAGAAGGGAATCACAGGAAGCTCATCCAATAACAGCTGCTCCATACGGGCAACATAGAGCATGCGACTCTCTTCATTCAAAGATAAACCTTTTTGGAAAAGGGCGTGAAGTAGGGAAGAGTCCCAGGTAGACTTACCACCTCTATCACAAACAAAAAGATCAAAAAAAGCGTAAGGATCTTCATAACTACTGATAAAACGAGAGAGAGCAAGATCAAAGTCTCCGTCGGAGATCCTCTTGAAAAAGTCTGGAAGATCTAAAAGATCGACCTTGATTGTAAGCCCTAAATTTTCCAAAAACTGCTGCTGGATAGCCTCCGCTAGGTTCTTGCAAAAATGGAGACAGCACAAACGCAAGTCGCCTAAAGCAGAAAGAACAAGTCCCTCTTCTCTCAAACCTTCCTCTAGCAGCAGTCTTGCCCTCAAGACCGACTCTTCTAAACGGACGACATGACCTTGAGGGAAGACCGTAGGCGGAAGATAACGATAAGCAGGGGGCATGAGCCCGGAAGAAAGATCCGACAGAGCTTGCCTATTTAAACACATGGAAAGCGCTTGTCGAATTTTCCGAGACCGAAGCCCTCCCTTCAGGGTATTAACACGAATAAAAGAAATAGAAGAGACATGATCCGTGCTAAAAATCTTTTTAGAAGGCAAAAGTTTTTCTTTAATTTCTTCTGCATAGAGAGGGACAAACTGAGATCCTATCACGTCAATCTCACCCTTTTCAAACAGGGAAATTTGAGCCTGTTCCTCAATGTAAACTATCTTAAGTTGATCGAGACGTACAGAAGCTTGATCCCAAAAAAAAGGGTTCTTTTCTAGGACCATTTCATGAAAATGATCGGATTGCTTTAAGCGAAAAGGACCATTACTCACAAAAGTATTCCGATCAAAAAGAACAGGATAAAACACCGGTAAGGCCAGTAATTTAAGAAAATAAGGAACACGCTGTTTTAAAGAAAAAACAAGAGTTTGTGAATCCTCCGCAACAAGTGAAGGAGAGGACCCTCCAGCAATCCAACGGAAATGAAACCCCAAGGCAGGGAAACGTTTTTTGGGCTGGAGTACTCCCTGCCAACTCCTAACAAAATCGTGTGCTGTCAAAGGGGTTCCATCCGACCAATGAGATGGGCGCAGGGTTATTCTATAGTGCAAACCATCTTCCGAGACGGAAACGTGTTGAGCTAAACCAGGCACCACTTTTCCTCCTCGTCCCACACGAAAAAGACCCTCATAAAGGTGAGAAGCAAGAAAATGGTCTCTTGATCCTTGAGCAAACTGGGGATTCAATGTTGTAGGCAAAAGGCCCAAGTTAACAACGAGACAGTCTCTTTTCTTTGAAGAAGTTCCACTCCAATTGTGAGCTGTCCAAAAGCAAAAGAAAAAAATAACGGGGATTAAAAGAAGAGGGCGCGTTTTGAAGAAAGACATAAATTTTCATCCCAAGAAATCTTCGTATCCAGGGATAGGGCAGAGCCTCCAAGAAAACAATAAATTGAGTTAACCCCTGCATTAAAACGCTACCGTTCCCAATAAGATCTTGAAAAATCAACAAGGGCTAGCTCACTTACAAGGACACCTTTGAGAGAAGGGTGCTTCCCGTAGACCTCACGCCCAAAAGCATAAGGGAGTACAGGGCATTCAGAAAGGACTATCTTTGTCTAAAGAAAAAAGATGTTCCTCTCTCTCTTTTTTATCCAAAAAAAAACTTTTTTGCAGCATCACCCTTACTTCTGGAGGACTCCATCCAGAAAAGTTCACGTCCTGGTCGGAAGAATGAAACGGATAGAATAAAGCATAAGGATCGAAATAATCCGTATCTCTGCTATAGGAGGAGACGTCAAAGTCACCTTCCGTCAATCTCCTATAAAGAGTAGATGCCTCTAGTACCTCTATCTTAATATGAATACCCAAGTGTTCTAACCACTGTTGTTGAAAAGCCTCTGAAACGTATGAAGTAACGGGCCAACAGGAGAGTGTGACTTGACCCAAATCAGAAAAGGAAAGATCTAATTCTTTCAAGCCTTCACGCAAAAGCCTTTGGGCTTCTGTTTTTGACTCTTCGATAAGCATTCTTGATTCGAAACCAGGGAACACAGAAGGAATATAACTGTAAGCAGCAAGTGCTCTTTTGAAGACTCCTTTTGCTAATTGCTCCCGATTGATTCCTATAGAAAAGGCTTTTCGAATTTTCTGAGAACGAAAAGGACCTCGTTTCGTGTTGAAAACTAAAGCATAACAAGAGGCCAAAGGGTAACGTTCAGAAAGAAGACCTGTCTGATGCATGTTCTCTTCAGACTCCTTGGACAGAGAAAAAAGGCCTCCACCAATGAAATGGACATCCCCTCTTTCTAGCATTCCAACTTGAGAATCGGCGTTGTCAACGAATATAAATCGAATGATTTCCATTTGGACATGACCATGGTCCCAAAAGAAAGGATTCTTTTTTAAAGAAATATGGTCATTCCACTTCTGACTCGCTACGAGAAATGGTCCATTCGTCACATCTTCTTGTTTCTCTTCCAGGCAATAAACAGGATAGAAAATAGGAATACATAATAACTGCAAAAAATAAGAAACCGGATGCTTAAGAGAAACACATAAGATATGATCCCCTTCAGCACGGAGACCAACATCGGACCAACTTGCTTTTTCCGACCGAAAAGCTTCCACCCCTTTAATCAAATTAAAATAAAACGCTTGAGAAGATGGATAATGCTCTGCCTCAATAACGGCTTTCCAACTTTTGACAAAATCATGAGCAGTGAGTGGTTCACCATTTGACCAGTACGATGTTCTTAGGTGAAAGCGATAGTGGAGACGGTCTTCTGAAACCTCAAAGTCTTCTGCAAGTCCAGGTAAAACCTGGTCACTCTTCCCAAGACGAAACAAACCTTCGTAAAGATGAGAGGCAATAATAACTCCGTGCCGCTCTCGTACAAAATGAGGGTGCGTTTCAACAGGTGGAGACCCCATATTCGCAACCATAGTCCTAGGCTGTCCTCTTTTCCAGTTCCCTAAAAAAAGATTTCCTAGTTTGACTAAGCCAAACAGAGCCAAACAGACAAAAGCCATTCTCCTAAAGGAGCAAAACGTCTTAGTACAATGCAAATTCATCTTTTTTCACAAAAAAAGTTTGGACCCTTCATCTAACAAGGTTATAGTTCACTTTTCTTCCAATAAGCTCTAGAAAAATCGATCCTAGAAGGAATTTGTGTGTGTGGCTGAACAAAAAAAGACAATTTTTTATGTCTGAATAAGCGTAAGAATCCAAACACATTCTAATAATAGATTTAGGATCAGCTTAGAGACATTTTGAATGACTCAGAAGAAAAAAACAGATAGGATGACCATAAAGGAGATACGGTAGTGAGATGTCCGAATCACTCTGCAGACTTTCTTATTTTCCCTTTTGATACAATAAGATCAAGCCCTTCCTCTAAGAGTGACTCGACCTCTGTCGTTAGATTGAGAGGAATCCTGTGCCCTGCATAATGATCCAAAAAAGTTTTTTAAAAAAAACGGTTTTCTTATCTAGTCTGGGACTTTTCTGGTTTTTCTGTCCTGTCTTAGCTAAAACAAGCAAGCCTCCTACCCTTTTTTTGAAAGGCATCGAAGATCCTGAGTTATCCCTTCATCTAGAAAATCAGGTTAAGAAAGACATAAAAACGTGTCAAAAAATGGCTCTTCGCCTTGGAGAGCTTGAGCTTCAACTAGCTCAAAAAAAAAACAATGGCTCGATTCTTTGTATTACTTTGGGTACTTGTCCTCGAGCTTAAACATAAACTACGATCCTAAAACACATGCCTTGCACATCACAGTCATCCAAGGCCCTCTTTATTCTGTGCACTCTTTTTCCATTTTAGAAAACGACTCTCAAGAATTAAGCACGATTCCTCCGAATTTTTCTTTTCCTTTCCCAGCACGAACGAACTTAATTCATCTTTGCCTTGATCAAATTAAAGATAGTTACTTGAATAGCGGCTTTCCATTTGCAGACCTCTCGCTGAAAAAGTTTGATCTTATTCCTAACAAGAATCAAGTCGATCTTATTGTCAATGTTGTACCAGGCACAAAGTTTTTTTTCGGAGAAACTTCTTTTTTACAGCAGAATCGTTGTTCAAATAAGTTTTTAAGAGAACATTTGACGTTCAAGAGAAATGAAGTGTACTCCGCGAAACGTGTAGCCGAAACACTTAAAAACCTTGAAAAAACTGGGCTCTTTGAAGAAGTTCGTTCAGAATTTGGACCACCTGATCATTTAACACATTCTCTCCCTATTATATTTCGAGTGCCGGAAGCATCTCCTAGATCAGCAGGACTCGGTTTTTCTATTAGTACACACAATGGCCTTGGAGCTGTCCTAGACTGGTCACACGAAAATTTATGGGGAGCACACGAGCAAGTCCATTTTTATACTATGCTCAATCAGTCTGAACAAGAATTGCACATCAGTTACTTGAACCCTTTTCGAAAAGCACAAGACCTCTCTCTCGCTGCAGCTATTTCAGCTAAAAGAAGGTTGTGTTACGACGCGCTAGAGCACTCTGGTGCCCTCTCCTTGGATCTTCTCCTGGGCCCCAGGTCCTTACAAAAAATTGGCATCAAAATAGAAAAGTTTTACGATACTCTCGTTGGGGAGTCGTTTCTTTTTAGTGTTCCCTTTGAAGGCTCACATCCTTATTTCGACCGAACAGGGCAAAGCCTCTCCACCATCCGATTTTGGTGGACAGGTGAACCTATCCTCTCTTTTGCCGCCAAACAGGTCTATTTCCTTAAACTCCAAGGTGGACTAGCTCTTCGCCTACCTCTTCTTAAAGATGGATATGTGGCGTTTCATACCCAAGCCCATTCTATAATGGGTACGGAGAGGGACCAGGTCCCCCTAGCCCTCCGTTGTTTTGGTGGATCTTCCCACATTTTAAGGGGATATGCTTATCGCAGCGTCAGCCCTCTTAGCACAGAAGGGATGCCAATTGGTGGAATGAGCCTATTAGCCTTCTCGATAGAGCCCAGGATCCCCCTGTCAAAAGATCTTGATTTCGTGTCATTCTTAGATATGGGGCAAACATACCCTCAGTCATGTCCTAATCGGAACAACTCCTTTCTTTATTCTGTGGGGGTAGGGCTCAGAAAGAGAACCCCACTTGGATTTATCCGCGCAGATGTTGGCTTCCCTTTAAACAGGAGAGCCCACTTAGACAATCCGATGGAATTATACATTCTTTTTGGAGAAAATTTTTAATCTTTACCTGATTCCACCATGAAACGCTTTTTCCAAGCTATACGCCTTTTTTTCTTCTCCCTGTGCATATCCACAGCTGCCCTTGGAACATGCTTCTATTTAGCCTTTGAGACCCGTCCTGTACAAAATATAGTGCAAAGACTCTCCCGTATCTATTTCCCTGCATTGGTTTATGAGTCTGTTCAGTGGAAACTGCCTTTTACTTTTACACTACACTGTATCTACCTAAAACATTCCCTAGAGCTATCAGCTGAGCGCGCGATCTACGAAGGACACCTTGGCCTTTCTCCAAGTAGCTTGACCTTGGAGAAACCTCACTGGACCCTTATCCACCGCTCAGGAACAAAAAAAAATCATTTCCTAGCCCTCTCGCAAACAAGATCCTTTCCAAGAAGATGGCCAGTTTCAAAAATTTATATCAACCAAGGAGATTTCTACATTCAGAGAGAAGAAGAAGATCACCGATTCTTCTCTCTACAAGCTATAAAAGGCACTATTGAATCGTCCTCCTCCTATCCCTTACTTGAGATTCAAGCAGAGTGCACATATGTCTCTCCAAGACTTCCAGGGGACATTCAAGCTCAAGTTATTCTTTCCTCAGTTCTCTCCTCTGGAGACTCTCTCTGTTCTTATTCAGGGACATTTAAAAATATTCGTCTGGGTGGCATGCAAATTGAACAAATGCCTTCTGTTCAATGTTCCTATGAGATCAAACGAAAAGGAACAGAACATACTTTACAGGTTCATCTGCAAAATAGGGAATTTGCTACTTGCCATTGGACACATCTACAAAACAAAGATCATCTACATACCATTCCCTTAAAGCTTTTCATTACAGAGATGGATGTTCAATTTGATGGAGCCCTTTGCATTCAAAATGAGCAATGGCAGAAAAACAGTGCACTTCAGGTCAAAATAGGAAGCAACTCACCCTTCTTTCATTTGATGGGAGAGGATGGTGGGAAGATTTTTATTTCAGGGAACTTATTGAGTCCTCGTATCGTATTCTCTGACAGTAGTCAACAACAAGCCCAAGCCGAAGAAAGATCTCTCTCTTTTTATCCGACCGCTCTAAAAACAAACTCGAAATCTTGGTCTTATACCCATGTATTCGACACAGCAGAGAAGAGTCATCAGCTTCATGTTCAATGGAGCTACCTCTTCCACAAAGAGAGTCGTACTTATAGACTAGAACTTCATCTCCTAGGAGAAATTCCCCTTTCTACTCAAACTCATTTTTTCCTTTGGATTGATAGTCAAACCTCTCTGGAAGGCATCTGGAATAGGAAATTGGACTGGAGCGAAATACGCTCTTCTACACAACTTTATTCCAATTTACATTCTTTCCCACGTGTGGCCTTTACTTTTTTAGGACAAAAAGACCCTTTTCAAGAGGTTCAAAATGGAGAAAGCCTTCCTCTTTTTCGGGCGACTTTGCACAGCAAAGATATGGTAACGGAGAGGTATTCCTTCAAACAGTTTTGGGTGAGCCTTTCTAATCAAACAGGAAAGATAGTACTAGACCTGTCTTCTATCGGTCGACTGAACCATTTCCCTTTCCACATCAATGGAACTTGTTTCTTAAACTCGATTCATCCATATCTTTTAAAAGCTTCTTTTTCATCATTAGAAGGATTCTTAGATGATATCTCTCTTGCTCTAGACAAACCTTTCTGTCTCTCTGTATCTCCAGGATACCTTCAGATCGAAGAGGCTGTCTTCAGACTTAATGATGGACAACTTATCCTTAAGTTGCAGAAAGATGAGGTAGAATTATCTACGCAAATCACGTTAAAGCATTTCCCTGAAAGGTTACTCTTGCCCCTTCTTGAGAAGACAAAAGAGAGCTTTCTTGAGGGTAAAGCTTCATTGCTCATCAGAAAAGACAAACAAGAACTGTACCTGCACCTAAAAGAGAAAAAAGTGGACCCTCTCATCTTTAAGGGGGCGCCCTGCGAAACAGATATTATCCTCTCTCTCTTAGGAAACTATATTGATACGACAATCGTCCTGAATCAGCAATACTACCGTCCTTTCTTTCTTAAAGGGACCCTCCCGATTCGGTTACGCCCTATTTTCCCATACTTCTTTCTAGAAAAAACTTGCCCCTTTTCGTGCAAAGCTTCTCTACCATTACCTCTTTCCCTTGTCCAAGGCCTTTTTCTGAAAGATCAGCCTTGGAGGGTTCAAGGCAACTGCTTTCTTCGATGTGAAGCACATGGGCCACTCCATGATACAAAAATCACGGGCAAGATGGACTTGGAAGACGGCGCGTTTCTCTACCCGGAAAAGGGTATTTACTTAGCTTGTCTAGCAGGCACTTTCCATTGCGAAGGGAAGCAGATCTCATGGAGATTGTTAGAAGGAAACACTTTTTGGGATGGAAAAATCTGTTCTAAAGGGGTTTTTTCCTGGAATAAAGAAGGACTCTATCTCAAAGCAACAGCAGAGGCAACAAACGCTTGTTTATTTCGTACAGATCTTTTTACTTTACAAGGTACAGGCCATCTCGTTCTCTCTCTTTCCAGCACGGAACAAATTCTTTCTGGAGATCTCACACTAACAAAAAGCAGCTTTCACCTTCCTGAGCATTCTCAAGCTCTCAATCCCCTCCTTTGCCCTCCAGAAGAGACTTATTCTACTAACCATTGGTTAGACATTCATTTAAATATTGCCTTAAGAAGTGAAGGAGACCTTTCTGTCGAGGGCGATGGTATTCGTTCTAGGTGGAAAGGGCTCCTTCAGGCCGAAGGCTCGATTTGTTCTCCCCAATTGCGAGGAACATGTCAATCCATTTACGGTACTATTCGAATAGGAGAACACTACTTCGACCTGAAACAGGGAACCATGGCCTTCGAGGGCCCCCTTGACTCTGCCTATATCCGTTTATCAGCAGAACTCCCTATCCATCGATATTTAATTGTGGCAACCTACCAGGGCCTTTTGAAGGACCCTCAATTTTTCCTCACTTCTAAGCCTTCTGGACTGTCCTCCAGGAAAATAATTTCTCTTATCCTGTTTGGCAACATGGAAACGGGAGGCATTGATCTTCTTGAGCTTTTTAGCCAGACCAGGAAACGAAATGATTCTGTGCACGATTTAGTTAGAAGTATAAAAAAATCTTTTCAAGTTGATCACATCGGCATCACAACCAGCCCGAATGAAAGGGAGGGTCATTATTTTTTGCAGGTCGGCAAACATCTTGCTAAAAACATGCTTGTAACTTTGCGAAAGAGACTAAACAGTTCAGAAGCTACAGCTGGTATCTATACACAAATCTCACCAAGTTTTTCTATTCGAGCTGAAGCTGGAGTTCCTTGGGAAGGTTGCTTGCACTTTCTGTGGCGAGTCAATTACTAATTTTAATTTGGAGGCAAATCGTTGCGTCACTTTGTCGAGTTCCTCACCTATATTGGGCACTTTTGTCGATTTGTTGGGCAAACGGTAGTCCTCTGTCTTCGCCATCCTCCACCTAGCCGAGCTCTCTGGGAACAGTTTTTCAGAATCGGAGTTGCGTCTTTACCGGTAGTCCTTTTCGCTGGGATATCTACGGGAATGGTCTTAGGAAGTCACGGTTTCTTCACTTTAGAACCTTTAGGGATGACAAGTACGGTTGGTGCCATTGTAGCTAAAACAATCGTTATAGAAATGGGCCCAGCTCTGACAGCTTTTATGATTACGGGTCGCTCAGGTGCAGCTGTAGCAGCTGAACTCGGCAGTATGACTATTTCAGAACAAATCAGCGCTATTCGATCTATGGGGATTGATCCCATCTGGTACCTTGTTTTGCCCAGAGTTGTCGCGGGTTTACTTGTCACCCCTGTTCTCACCTCTTTTTGCGATTTTTTCGGTCTCATCGGAGGATATATTGCTACAGTTCACTTCTTTGGGGTATCTTCAATGGGCTTCCTGGAAGAGATCCCTAAAACGGTCACTCTCTTCGACCTCTTCGGTGGTCTTTTTAAAGGCGCTGTTTTTGGATCGCTCATTTTTGGAATCTGCTGCTATCAAGGACTAAGAGCCAACCAAGGTGCCGAGGGAGTTGGTCGAGTCACAACACAATCTGTAGTTATTAGTTATTTGGCTGTTTTGTTCTTCAACTTTCTTATGACCTTAATGATTAACGCCATGAGGGACTTTTTCTCATGACTTCCTGCATCGATCTTGAAAACATTCACAAGCGTTACGGTGAGCATCAAGTTTTGAATGGACTGTCCCTTGGTGTAAGCCGAGGGGAAACGGTTGTCATTATGGGACGCTCTGGTGAAGGGAAGAGTGTCCTGCTTAAGCACATTTTGGGCCTAGAAAGACCTGATCAAGGCAACATCAATCTTTTTGGTGTAGACATTTGGAAATGCTCTAAATTGGAACGGGCACACTGTTTACGTCACATTGGTATGCTTTTTCAAAATAGTGCCCTTTTTGATTCTATGAGCGTCTGGGAAAATGTCGCGTTTCCGCTTACTGTTAGAAATTATCAAGGGATCCAATCTCCTCGTGAAAGTAAAAGCGGAGATCGTATTGCTTGGGCTTTAAAACGTGTAGGGATGTTACATGCAGCCGACAAACTTCCTTGGGAACTTTCTGGAGGCATGCGCAAACGAGCTGCCCTTGCCCGTGTTATTGTCTACCATCCAACAGTTATCCTCTACGATGAGCCCACAACTGGATTGGATCCTATTACAGCTATGCAGATTAACGAGCTCATACTCGATGTACAACGTGAATTTTGCGCGACTAGTGTTGTCGTCACACACGACTTGAACTCTGCTGCCACTATCGGGAACAGAATTGGCTTTCATGAAAACGGTCAAGTTCAGATTCTATTGGAAAGAGATCAATTTTTCAAATGCGAGTTGCCCTCTGTGCAAAACTTTTTGAATAACTCTTGTCCACCTATTATTAAACAAACATTTGGATTCTAAACCTATGCGCGAAGGAACAAGAAATACTCTTGTCGGACTGTTCATCGTCTCTGGAACGTTTATTCTTCTTAGTCTAGCCCTATTCCTAAGGCCCAATCTCGGAGATGGAAAACGCATCTTGCGCGTACGCTTCCATGAAATTGATCGCTTGGCCGTTGGTTCGAGGGTTTGTTTTGCAGGCAAATCGATCGGACGCATTGTCGATGTTCAATATGTTCCGGACTGTCGTTACAAGTCACGAGATAGTCAGGGTCGTATTTACCCTTTTGAGCTGACCCTTTCCGTCGACTCTGTTGCTAAAATTCTGAAAACAGATGAGATTTTCGCTCACAACATCGGGCTTCTTGGTGAAAGAGTTGTTTTCATTCGACCGATTCAAACAAATCAACCCATTGAAGAGACACAAGAGCAAGAAGTGTTTTGGGCACAACCCTCCGTTGACTTCGAAGAAGTCTTAGCCCACGCACATCATCTTTTGGAAAAGATACAGGTTCTGGAGAAAAAGTTTGTGCTTTTTCTAGAAGGAACTAACACCTTTCTTCAAACTTTCGACCTGACTGCTCAGGCTATTGACTTTCCCAACTTACAAGAAAAAATCTCTTCTCTTATTCAATTGATCTCAGACAAAGTTTTAGATCATGAAGTTCTTCAAGAAGTGCAGTCTGCTGCTCGTCAAATAACAAGTTTCTTTCAGTCTATTCAAGAGACATTAATATACCTTTCCAACATTGAGGGTATGGAAAACAGTCTTCTTTCTGAAAGTCTTCGTTTGGCCCAGCAGATCGTTGAAGGCTTAAACTCAGGACAAGGAACATTAGGCAAGCTGCTTCAATCAGATGAAGCTCACAGGAATCTTCTTGAATTGTTCGAACAAGCCACTCAACTAGTTGAAGGCATTAAGAAATACGGTGTATTTTTTCAGAATAACAGGGAGTGGAAACGTCTTCTTCAAGAACAAGAACGCGTCAAACGCCTGCAACAAACAGAAAAAGAGCAAACAGAAGAATCTGTCATACAACAGAATCTGCAATGAGAGGGAAAAACAAATGCCGCAGTCTAAATCTTTAGGGAAGGGGGTATTCCTCATTGCAACACCTGAAATAGACAGTGGGACGTTTTTCCGTAGTGTTATTCTTCTTTGTGAACACTCTCCTTCTGGTTCTTTTGGACTTATGATCAACAAGCCACTTGAACTCGATATACCAGAGGGGTTAACGCATGAACTACCGCTTGATACAGGACATCTTTCTATTCGTGCGGGTGGTCCAGTTCAAACAGATCAAGTTATGCTGCTACATGATTCTGTGGCAACACATGAAAATACACTGAAAATCTCCGACAGAATCTTTCTAGGGAGTGATCTCAAACTACTTCGAGAAAAAGCTACAGGTAACGAAAATTTGCATCTCTACTTTGGCTATACAGGTTGGGCGAGCGGCCAATTGGAACGAGAAATCTTTGAAGAAAGCTGGTACATTCACCCGGCTACACACAAGTATGTCTTTGAAGTGCCGGATAAGAAAATTTGGAAAACACTCCTAGAAGATATGGGAGGCCGCTTCGCGAGCCTCTCCACCATGCCAGAAGACATTTACCTCAACTAAAGCAAAAGCAAGGAACTATCTCTTTGAAAATTGAAAGCGCTTCCTCGCTCCTGGACGGCCGTACTTCTTGCGCTCACGACGCCTCGGGTCCCTTGTCAATAAACCGGCCTCTCTCAAAACAGGCTGAAAAGCTTCACTTTCGATAGCTAAGGCACGAGCCAAGCCCAAACGAATAGCACCGGCTTGACCAAAAAGGCCACCTCCCTGGACACGCACCAAAATATCGTACGAACCCTGTTCCTTCACGAGAACGAGAGGCGAAAGTAAAGTGTTCTTCTGTGTCTCTGTCTTGAAGTAGCCAAGCCCCTCCTTACCATTGATCGTGACACGACCTGTTCCAGGTCTCAAACGAACAGAAGCAACCGCACGCTTTCTACGTCCAGTAGCAACACTCTCCTTAATTGTCATATACCCCTAAAGCCCCCTATCCAAGATCCAATACAACGGGATTCTGCCCGGCCATGTTGTGCTCTCCTCCAGCAAAGACGCGCATCCTCTTCAACTGAGCCCGACCCTGCTTTGTTTTGGGCATCATCCCACGAACAGCATGCTCGAGAATCCTCTCCGGATGACGATCAAACAAAACCTCACAAGGAATCTCCTTCAACCCACCCATATAACCAGAGTAATGGCGGTAAACCTTCTGGGACCTTTTGTTCCCTGTTAAAACGACCTTAGAGGCATTCAAGATAATCACGCCCTCCCCACAGTCGGCATGGGGCGTATAACTTGGCATGTGCCTGCCTCGTAATACACGGCAAACCTCGGAAGCAAAACGCCCAAGAATCTTGCCAGAAGCATCAAAGACAAACCATCTGCGCTTTTTTAAAGGAACACCTTGATAAGTACGCTGCTTTTGATATCCCATAAACCCTTAATCCTGTGACCACAACGCCTAAGGAAAAGCTCAATAAAATCACAAGATGATTAGAATAACAAGGGCCTTCACGCCCTTCGACATCGAAACGGGGAAATTTTCGTGTATCAGAAGCCAAAAAGTTTTTTTATTCAAACCTATGGATGTCAACACAATGTCTTAGATTCGGAAGTGATGACGGGATCTCTTATCCGGTACGGTTTAGAAAAAAGTAAAACCTTGGAGGAGGCCGATCTAATCGTTTTTAACACTTGCTCCGTCAGACATACAGCAGAAAACAAGGCGATTGGACGACTAGTCTCTCTTGCAAAAGGGAAACGCCCCGGAACAATTATTGGTGTATCCGGGTGTGTTGCCAACCACCGCAAGGAGCTACTTTTGTCTTCTCTTCCACATGTTGACTTTGTCATGGGCACGAACAACATGCATGCTCTTACGGACATCTTGGATGAACTCCTTACCAAAGGTGAACGTGTGATTCGAGTGGACGACGTCTTCGAGCATGAGCTTGAGTACATGCTTGCAGAGCGTTCTGATCAAATCAGCGCCTATGTTTCAATTATCCGTGGATGCAACAAGTTCTGTACCTACTGCATTGTCCCCTACACTAGGGGACCAGAAGTCTCAAGACCATGGCAAAATATTATCCAAGAATGTGAAGAGCTCGCTCGCAAGGGGTACAAAGAAATTACTCTTCTTGGAGAGAACGTCAACGGATACGGAAAGGACTGTCAGGAAGAGGGCGTTCTTTTTCACGATCTTCTTGAAAAGCTGCATGCTATTCCTCGTATTGAACGTATCCGTTTTATCACCAGTCATCCCATTGACATTTCAGATGCCCTTATCGAAGCCGTAGGGCGCCTCCCGAAGGTATGTGAGTTTGTGCATTTCTGTTTGCAGGCAGGATCAAACCGAATCTTAAAGAAAATGCACCGAATGTACACACGAGAATCTTACAGAGAAAAAGTAGAAAAGTTGAGAAAAGTTCTTTCAGAAAAGCACGAGCTCCTCCGAAAAACAATTCACCCAGAACTTTTCGCTGATTGGGGCATTGGGACAGACATCATTGTCGGCTTCCCCAGTGAGACGGAAGATGAGTTTTTAGAAACTTATCGAGCTATGGAAGAGGATGATTTCACAATGGCCTTCCTCTTTATGTACAGCCCACGAAAAGGCACACCTTCCACCCGTTTTTTGGACGATGTGTCTAAAGAGAACAAACTAGATCGTCTACATCGGTTACTCGATCTTCACGAACGCACTGTGACACGACAACGAAGACAAGCCATAGGCCACGTTGTCGAAGTTCTAATTGACGGAATGAGTAGCAAAGACGACGGTCACGTAAAGGGAAGAACACGAGGATGGTGGAAAGCAATTGCACCAGGGGGAGAAGAGCTTCTTGGAACCACTCAACTCATGCGAGTGCACGATGTGAAACACTCGACACTTGTTGGAGAAATCCTTGCCTCTTAGACCGAACTTCAACGAGAACGGTTTCTAGGACGGCTATCCTGCCGGTCGGAACCGTTTCTCCTCTGACTGATAAACCCATTCACATCAGACTTCACTTTTTCAAATCCTCGAATAAGCTTGCCCTTTAGCTTAGCCATTTGTACTTTAAAGCACTGCAGCTTCTCTGAAAGCCAGTCCTTACGAAAACATTTGGGACCATGGTCATGCGTGCGTTCTCGTACCAGATGACAATGCAAAGGACACCTTTTACAAGGTGAATCATCCACGCTATCCGAGAAAGAATGCTCTCCTGTTTTTTCTATTTCCGTCTCCAGAATAACAATCTCAGAATCATTATTCCCTTCCTGTAATTCAATGAATTCCTCATGAACAACGGTCTCTGTCCTTTCACTCTGTTGTACAGCATCTGGACTCTGAACCGCTGATACTCCAAATAGGGCACCTAACAGCTTGCGAAACATTTTGATACACCTTATCCAAGGTTGGAAAACAACCATGTTTCATTAACGATATTAATCTTCAAGGCCCGAGCTTTACTTAATTTGTTTCCTGGGTCTTCTCCCACAAGCAAATAATCGACCTTGTTCGAAAGGGAGGAAAGAACACGCCCACCGTGACTGCGCACGAGATCTTCGATCTCTTTCCTTGACCCTTTTATAAATTTTCCTGTGATCACGAAAGCAAATCCACTAAAAACAGCAGAAACCGTTTGAGATTGTTGCTCTGCAACAGGTTGAACACCTGAGACAAAAAGAGACCTTACACAGCCATCTAAGTTGTCAAAAGATTCAAGAACGGACCGAGCGATCTTCTCCCCAAATCCAGGAATCTCTTGTAATTCCTCAACCGATAATGCCTTTAGATCATCCCAAGAGCTGTATTTCTTGGCCAGCATTCTGGCATTTCTACGTCCAATATGTCGCATGCCTAAAGCAGAAAGAAATGCTGGCCAGGGTACTTTTTTACTTGATTCGATTGATCGCAAAAGCTTTTGAGCAAAGACCGGACCACCTTGGGGAAGCTCCTCTAAAACCTTAGCCTCCAATTTATAAAGATCTGCCCACTCCTTAACATGCTTTCTCTTAACCAATTCTTCAAGAGTGGATTTTCCCATTCCCTCTATAGAAAGCTCTTCACTAAAATGAAGAAGAGATTGAACAAGTCTGCCTTCGCATAAGGGATTTGGGCAGCAGAGAGCTATCTGGGATCTCTCTAAAAAAGAGTTGCAAGAAGGACAATATGTGGGGACAGAAAGGGGCACTGTCTCCTCTAGGCGAGACTTAAGATCAACGTCAAGGATCCGCGGAATAATGTCACCACTCTTACAAATCCAAACCCAATCTCCTACACGAACATCTTTCTCTAGTGCATGGGGAAAATGATGAAGCGTTGCCTTAGAAACAACAGAGCCGTCTAGAGAAACAGGTTCTAAAAGCGCAACCGGTGTAATAGCGCCGCTGCGACCAATTTGTGCCGTGATAGAACGAACACGAGTCCGTACTTGGCAAGAGGGGTATTTAAAAGCAATGCCCCATCGATAATATTGACCTGTTGACCCCATCACGATTTGGTCCTGTTTTTGATCTAACTTGATAACAATTCCGTCAATCCGAAAGGGGAGCGCCTCCCTTTTCTTCTCAAGCTCCCGAACAAAAGTGAGCGCCTCCTCTATAGAGGCTTGAGTCAAAGAAGGTTCAGGCGTTGATATACCCCAGTTTCTCAAACGATGGACCATATCACTTACTGTCTCAACACCAGAACAAGAGAGAAAATAACCCAAAAACGACAACTGACGCTCCCGAACCAAATGAGGATCAAGGACTTTCAGCGTTCCTGAGGTGCAATTCCTTGTGTTAGAAAATGTTTCTTGTCCGGATGCTTTACGCGCTGCATTAACAGCTTCAAGAGCAGAAAAGGACATGTAAACTTCTCCTCTGACTTCGCATGCACCTTGTGTATAAGGTATTTGATGAGGAATACCTGAGACTTCTTTTAGATTTTCCGTAATGAGATCTCCCTCAAGACCATTACCACGCGTTAAACCATAGGTCAGCTGGCCCTTATGATACCAAAGAGAGGCAGCACAACCATCCATTTTGACCTCAACCTGATAGAAGGGGGTCTTCTTGAGGACTTTTTGACACTGTTCATCAAAATGTAACAATCCCTCATAGTCAAATACTTTGTTATAAGAAAGCATTGGCCAAAGATGCGCTTGCACAGGGAAACGTCCACTTGTTTTTTCACCTACGAAACGCGTAGGAGAACCATCATGCACCCATTCCGGATGTTCTGATTCACAATGTTTGAGTTTTTCTAAAAGGAGATCGTATTCCTCATCTGTTATCTCAGGACGATCGAGGGTGAAGTAGGCATGATTATGGTGCCAGACCTCCTGACAAAGTTCCAAATAATGTTCATACTCTTTTAGGAGCTGTCCGAGAACCAAAGGAAACCTCAAAAACTAAAGTGGAATAGGGCGGGACAAATACAGAAAGCAAAGAATGAGCTAGTTCAAAGCTAATATCTTCGTCCATTACAGTCCCGCCATAATTTGGATTCTCAGAGTTGAAGAGAAGAGAAAGCTGTGCTTCTGCGAAAAAAGGTAAAGTGTAGTCGTCCTGTGCAATAGGCGTAAAATTGTGAATACAAAACAGAGTTTGATCTGAGGATTTTCTCAAGTAAATAAAAAGGCCCTTTTCTCTTTCATCCACATCGACCCACTCGAACCCAAGACGAAAATGATCCCATTCCCATAAAGCAGGAGAACGCGAGTAAAGAGAATAAAGATCTCGAACATATCTCCATAGGCTTGCATGGTTCTTTTTCTTCTTCTCACCCCAATTAAGAGCTCGCGTAGCTGACCATTCTTGAGAGACTCCCCATTCCGAACCCATAAAGAGGAGTTTCTTGCCTGGCATGCAGACTTGATACGAATAAAGTAGGCGCAAATGAGAGAAACGCTCAGAAAGGTCCCCGAACATTTTACCCAGAAAACTCCCTTTGCAATGCACAACTTCATCATGAGACAGCGGAAGAAGAAAAGACTCCATGTAAGCGTAAAACAAAGCAAAAGAGATGTCTTTTTTATTTGACCCTCGAAAATAAGGGTCTAATCCGAAATAACGAAGCGTATCATGCATCCAACCCATATTCCATTTGAAATCAAACCCTAAACCACCTTGGTCAAGAGGCCAGGTCATTTTTGACCAATCTGTCGATTCTTCTGCCAGAGTTAATGCTCCAGGTGCTCGCAAATGTACAACGGAGTTCAAATGCTTTAGAAATTCAATCGTTTCTAAGTTTTCCTTACCACCATGTCTGTTCGGACTCCAACTTTCATACTGTCGTCCATAATCTCGATAAAGCATAGAAGAGACTGCATCGACACGCAACCCATCTACATGTAAAATATTTAACCAAAAGAGAGCACTAGCCAATAGGAAATTAGACACTTCAGGTCGTCCATAATCGAATTGTCGAGTCCCCCAGTGTGGATGAACTTGTCGTAAAGGATCGGCGTCTTCGTAAAGAGGAAAACCATCAAAATTAGCCAGTCCATGGGTGTCTGAAGCAAAATGGGCTGGAACCCAATCAAGAATGACTCCAATTCCCATTTGATGCAAAACGTCCACAAATCGTTGAAAATCCTCGATTGTTCCAAAACGGCTTGTTGGAGAGAAGTAACCCGTTGTCTGATATCCCCAAGATTCATCAAGAGGATGCTCACAAACAGGAAGCAATTCGATATGAGTAAACCCTAAGTTTAAAACATAAGATCCTAAATCCTTGGCCAATCTTTCATAGGAACAAAATTTTCCGGATGGTAAACGCTTCCATGAACCTAGGTGAACTTCGTAAATAGAAAGGGGCCTGTTTTTATAATGTGTTTGTTTTCGAGACTCCATCCATGACTGATCAGACCAACAATAGTTCTTCCATCGATTGTTAATAATAGAGGCCGTATCGGGTCTAATCTCAAATTGAAAACCGAAAGGATCACTCTTTAAATAGACTTGCTTGTGACTCGTAATAGCAAATTTGTACTTCTCTCCTTCATGGAGTCCAGGGATAAACAAAATCCACACACCAGAGGGGTGCTTGGCCATGGGAAAAATGCCTATTTCCCAACTGGAAAAGTCCCCTACAACAGACACACCATCCGCTCTAGGCGCCCAGACAGAAAAAAGAACACCTTGTGTTCCCTCTAAACAACAGAGATGAGCCCCCAGCTTTTCAAAAAGATCGTAATGAACGCCCTTTCCAAAAAGGTAGGCATCTAAGTCTGAAAAAGTTGCATGAAAAGAATAAGGGTCGAGAATCCAACGACCATCTGGAAGACAAACTTGGTACTCAAATGGGGATATGAAATCGATTGCTGAGCAATCCCATTCAAACAACCCCATTAGATCAGGGCGAGAGATCAAGTGATGTATTTCCCCACGACACCGAACCGACAAGGAAAGTTGCTTAGGGCGCCACAAGCGGACGACGCTCTGTTCACCGACAGAATGATAGCCCAGAAAAGCTTGTGGGAAATGATGGCTGCCCCGTTCTAGAGAGTTAAGGTGATCATCAGTTGACGAACCAAACAAAGATAGGCTCCCAAACATCAATGTTCGAAACGATCAAAACAGTAAACATCTCCAGCCTGAAAGGCGAATGTGACCAGTTCAGATCCGATAACATGACACATACCGGGTCCACCTCCTTTTCGGGTAGATCTAAAACCCTTTACGCCTGGAGGAAAGACCAGATTACAAACAAAGTCTTGCATCACTGTCAAAACACAGCGCCTCAAACGACGACGCGACCACATCAAACTGCAAAACCCAAAGCTACAAGGCAGATCGCGTAACCGCCCCGAGACAAACCAAGAAGGCAAAACAGGAGAAAGAACCAATTGCCCATTCTCTACTCGCACAAGCGATCTGAGAATAGCTCTCCCAAAGTAGAAAAGAATTTTCAAAGGGGACCCTTTCCCACTAAAAAAAGGTTTGGTTCCATAAAAACGTTGATCTTTCCAACTTGGCACACCAGTTCTTGAAAAGTGGTGTCTCCAAACAGAAACAAAATCGACCGAAAGAATATTTTGTTCTGAGGCAGAACACACGATTCCCCCCTCTTCAAGCTCATGAGGAAGAAGACAAGAAAGAGCATAAAGACAAGGCAAAAGCTCCTGAGGATTAGTCCTCTGATCAAAAGAATCTAAACACTTTTTTTTGCTAGAACCGAAGGAGAGTTTGGGAATTTTCACAAAAGAGCTAGCAGGTAAAGGTGTTGAACAAGGGCAAGGCGCTTGATACAAAGAAAGGCGAATCCATTCACCTCTGACAAGCTTTCCGACTTCTTCACCTTCTAGGGAGGTCACATGAAGAAAAGATCCCCTCAAAAGACAAAGGGCACAAGAAAAAGGATCTTTGTCCCTTTGTAAAGCAAAAACAGAAACTGTTTTCCCTGTTTGTAAAATGACGAGAAGGCGTTCTCTATCCCATTGACATTCGACTCGAAACGAGTCGATTGCATGAGAGAACTCCAATATCAGTGTGCTGATCTCCTTTTCCTCTGTGTTACTCACGTCGAAAAAAATGAGTCGCGTCGGGAAAATCCGTACTATCCAAAAAGTACGAGGAATCCAATATAAAAGCCCTACCTGGCTGCTAAAAGCTGTGTAGGAAAGGAAAGCAGAAACAGCGAAAGTGATCATGACAAATTTGGGAAAAAAACAAGGCCGCCCATGGTCAGGCTAAACAGAGAAATAAGGCAAGAGGCAAGATTCCAGAGCAAGTAAAATCTATGTTTGTGATACCTGGAAGAAAGCCTCTGCTCTGACTTCGGTACGCGTTCTATGTTATTGGCTACAATCGCTATCTCTGGTACACTGCGCACCGCACTTGCTGGGGTGCATAGCTCAGTGGTTAGAGCATCTGCCTTACAAGCAGAGGGTCATAGGTTCAAATCCTATTGCACCCATCTAGGTGAACACAGCAATACTTTATTACAGAGGCGGAGATTGCTTTAGTTTTTTCTATCGATTGTAGTCGTTTATGCGGGAGTAGTTCAATTGGTTAGAGCGCTGGCCTGTCACGCCGGAGGTTGCGGGTTCGAGCCCCGTCTCTCGCGAATGATTACGTCCCATGGCCTCTTTCCTTTTCTCGCACTCCGTAAGCACAGGGAGGAGTAAATCGTGGTCTCTTTCTCAGAAAAACAGGGAACGTCGAGGAAAATCTTATCAAGGGTCTCTTCTTGTTGCTTCATTGTGCTAGGGGCGCTTCTTACGGCTTTTTCGCTGCATTTCTTTCTGCTCCCTAACAAACTCATCGATGGCGGAACCGTCGGTCTGGCTATTCTTGTCACCCAATTTTTAGAAACGCCCTCCCGTCTGCCTTTGGCCGTTCTAATCCTTTCGTTTCCGTTTGTCTTGTTAGCGCACCGTCACATTGGCAGACAGTTTGTTATGCGCATGCTTTTAGCTGCGATGAGTTTCTCTTTTGGTCTTTACTTGATGGAAGGACTGGAAACCCATTTTGTTGGGGATATTCTTGAAATTGTCGTCTTCGGCGGCATTACGCTCGGGTGCGGCATCGGACTAATCATTCGCAACGGTGGTTGTCTGGACGGAAGTGAAATTGTGGCCATTCTTGTAAACAGACGCTTTGGGTATACCGTTGGCCAGGTAATTGTGGCTTTCAATGTTTTAATTTTTACTATCGCAGGTTTTCTCTATTCCGACTGGAATTCTGCTCTTCGGTCATTGATGACCTACTTCGTTGCCTATAAGATTATTGACATGGTCTTACAAGGTTTTGACGAGGTGAAAGCCGTTACGATCATTTCCAAAAGACCTAAAGAAGTCGCCGAGGCCATTATTCGAGAAATAGGCGTAGGGATCACAATCATGTACGGACGAGGTGGTTTTTCGGGTGATAACAGAGAAATTTTATACATCATTATTGAGCGTCTGCAACTCGTTGAACTCAAGTCTGTGGTCCTCCGTGAGGACACAGAAGCTTTCATTGCGATTGAAGACCTACACGAAGTCGTCACTGGTACCGGTACTGGACCTGTGCTAGGCCACCGCAAAAAGAGGAAAAAAAAAACAAGCCATTAAAGACGTGAGACCTCTACCCAGAACTGGTGTAATCTTGGGGCCATTCTTGTGGGGAAAACATGTACAAAGCCCTTTTTAGAATTCAAAGTCCTAGCACGGTCCATTATGAAAGTATCTTGCGAGAGGATATCGCCCGTCTTCCTGGGTTCCGTAAAATTGGCATTAACCCCCTTTCACACGCCTTTCTCGTCGCTTATGAAGCAGAGGCATTCGAACCTTCTTTTCTTCTGAGACTCCTCGAAGAGAAAGGGATTTTTTGCACGTTAGAGTGGGTCATTGAAGACAACTTCTATAAGACAAGCAGCTTAGCTTTAGTACGGCTACGCTCAGCTGGTTGTCGTATACTCAGCCTTATCGGGGTGAGTCTCTTCCAAGCCATTCTGGTAGGATCTCAAGAGGTCTCTTTAGGCCTTGCCTTTTTAGGATTAGGCGACCTGTACTGGACAATGTATCAGATACGGTTATCTGGATGTTTACCAGAACTGGTCCAGAGACAAATGAAGTGGCTAACCTTTTATGCCTCTCTCTGTCTCGCTCTCAGAGTAGGGGGAGAAGTGGTTTTTCCTCATCTTCTCTTTATTCATTTTCTGCTGACTATTGCGAGTGCTTCTGTTCTTCTCCATACAGATCTCATTTCTAAGATCACACATCAGCAAGATCTAGATCACCTTTGGGCACAAGTTAAAGTCATTCGTAACGGCATTCATGACCTCATTGAGATTCCTATTGATACCATTGTTGGAGGAGAATTTGTACTTGTACAAGTTGGAGACCTTTTTCCAGCTGACGGTACCATTACATCGGGAGCGACTTTAGTAGATGACTCCTGGTTAGATGGAAAAACCTATTCTTGCGCCAAGTACGAAGGAGATCAAGTCCTTTCGGGCAGCAGAAACTTGACAGCCTCTGTTCTGGTTCTAACAACGTGTTCCCGCAAGCTTTCCCTTTTCAGTCGAATTCATGATAATCTTATCCCTTTGGATAGTAGAAAAGCACCAACACGAGAATTCACCTTCTCAATCATGCCCTTCCTTTTGGGAATAGTCTTAACGTGTTGTTTTGAGTTTTTATTATTTAATATTCTTCAGTTCCCTCGACCATCTCTTGGACTTGCTTTAAGCAGAGTAATTCATGGATTCCCTTTTCTAGGTTTTTTAGGGCTTGCCTTTACAGATGCCTTAACACGCAGACAAATTTTGGAGGAACACCCTGAGATTTATGTTCCCAAACTTTTTCTGTTTTCGGAACCAATCCGTCACATTATTTTTAAAAAAGAGTTTTTAACAAGAAAGCGTTATATTCTCAGTGATCTTCTTACATTACCGTCAGCAGTCTCTATTGAATTAACTTTTCACTCCTCTTTCTCTAAAGGTGCCGTTCTCCTCATTGCCTCAAGTATCCAGAGGCATGCTAACCTCGAATTGGCCCAGGCTCTCTTCGATGTTTACATTCCTAATTCGACCCAAAAAAAACCAAAGGAAGCCATAGAGATTGTATCTTCGATGCTGTCCTTCTCGAATATCGACCCAGGAAAAGGCATTGAAACATGTTTCCGGGGTTCACAAATCTTAATGGGCTTACCTGATTGGATTGCCCAAAAAGGGAAAACAGACCTCTCTATGATCCGTGATTGGATCGACACATGCTTAATTAAAGGAGAGCACGTTGAAGTCATGTCTTTAGAAGGGGCAATCATTGCTGCCTTCTCCTTTGCGGAAGAGTGCTTGCCTAACACGCTGTCCATTTTACAGTCTATTCAACGAGCTAACTGTCAGTCCATCTTGTGTACAGAACACATTAAATCTCCCTTCATTGATGAAATTCGGCGCTTCACCGAATTAGAAGTGATGCATCCAGAAGAGATCGGGTCTTTTATCCATAAATCTGGCAAGAGAGTAGCTTGCATAGAACGACCCCTTTCACCCATGCCCCTTGAACCGTCCTATCTTGAAATTTGTACTCTCAAAGAACGGACAGGGGATGCTATCCCCATTCAAATTGTTCCACAAAAAGAAGAGCACGTAGGAGTAGCTCTACTCCTTATCAATCAGTACATACGTATAAGAAACCTTAATATCCTGTTATCCTATCTTTGGAGCGCTTTTACAATTAACTTGCAGGCCCTGATCGCTCCTCATTGGACAGAGATATTCCTTATTTTGCTCCAGCTATGTGGAGCTTTGGTGATTGGTCTCCATGCTACGCAATGGCTTCATGTACGTTGCACTAAACAATAATGTTATTGCTTTCTCAAGGATCTTCTTCAACATGAACGACAAGTCAATGCCTTTGTGTTTTGCGCACCTATCCGATCTGCATTTTTTTTCCACCGAATGGAATCTTGCCCTCTTTTCTTCTCCACGCGCTCGAAGTTTCTTGGCACAACTTCACGCCCTTTTACCCTTTTCTTCGCGCAAACAGTTCCCCGGTCATGCGAAGATCCTCTCCGAATTTTTAAAGAACCATTCCCCACCGCTCGACTTCATCCTCATTTCTGGGGATTTAACAACCAAAGGCTCTGCAAAAGAATGCGCCCTTGCTCGGAGTTGGTTGAAAACAACCGATCCTATTCCCAAAATCATTATCCCAGGTAATCATGACGTGTTCCAAAAAGGAGAGAAGCAGTTCCCCTTTGAAACGCTGCTCCTACTTAACGGATTCGGCTTCGATCCAAAAGAGTTCTCGGAAAAAAGCTGCACACTACTGACTCTTCCTCAAGGATGGCGTTTTCTTCTACTCGATTTGACGCATCCTAAAATTGGACATGCACAAGGTCTCTTTTCAAAGGAGCTTGAGAAACAAGTCGACAAGATACTAGCTGCTTCGTCTGGCCCATGTATTGTTTCTGGACATTTCCCCCTTTATGGAGGAAGAACAAAGATACGGTCTCTATTACGACATCAGGAACTTTTACAATGTTTACTCCAGCATCCTCAGGTTAAGCTCTATCTACATGGACACACACACACGTTACATCATCGTGTTTGGACAAAAGATCAACATGAACTGCTCTCCCTTGATAGCGGATCATCTCTGATTGGAGAGCAACCTACCTGGGGTATCTATACATTGACTCGAGAACAGATCATATCAAAATGGTTTGAGATAGAGCAGGCGACCCCCTGGGAACTTGGATCTTTCACGAAGGGGCTTTCCGCAGAGGATTCGCTTCCCACAGCTTGAATTTTTAGTCCGAGTTCGATAGAATGCTCCCTTTACAGTAGTTGTATTTGCCGTCTGGTGCGATTGGGAGGCCGAGAGCAGAAATGTCTCTGGATAAAAGAACAAAAGACGAAATTTTGAAACGGTTCCAACTCCACGAAAAGGATACCGGCTCGGCTGATGTACAGATTGCGATTCTCAGCGAGAAAATCACTGAGATGTCTGAGCATTGTAAAAAGAATGCTAAGGACCGCAGTGCGAGACTAGCTCTTCTTAAGCTTGTTGCTGCTCGACGTAGGCTACTTGAGTATTTGAACTCTACTGACACGAAGAGGTACCGTTCTCTTATTTCGAGATTGAACCTACGTCGGTAGTTCCTTGCATCGTTTGCCTAGGATGCAGGGAGTGGCTTGTTTCTTTTCGTTCTGACCTCTTCCTTGAGGCTTTGTCCGTAAGAACCTTTTCTTTTGTGTTCTGGGAGCATTTCTAAAAAGGTTTTCATGACTAAAAAACAAGTGCGTGTTGAAATCTGCGGGAAGGAGATTTCTTTTGAGACGGGTGAAATCGCGAGGCTCTCTGGTGGGTCGGTTATTGCCCGATGTGGGGAAACTGTTGTTTTCTCCTCTCTCTGCTATTCCAAGTCTCCGAACCCAGACGTTTCTTTTTGCCCTCTACGAGTAGATTATCAAGAGAAATTTTCCTCGATTGGCAAGACTGTAGGCGGGTTTATCAAACGTGAAGGCAGGCCTTCCGAAAGGGAAGTTCTTGTTTCTCGCTTGATTGATCGTTCCCTTCGGCCTCTTTTTCTAAAGGGTTTTACCTCTGAAGTTCAAAGTTTGTCCATCGTTTGGTCTTACGACAGACAAAATCTTCCTGAGACACTTGCTATTTGTGCAAGCAGTGCTGCTTTGGCTCTTTCATCTGTTCCCGTGCAAGCTCATGTCGGTGCAGTTCGTATTGGTTTAATCAACGGCACTCTGGTAGTCAACCCTTCCGCCTCTCAGATGATACAAGCGACTTTCGAGTGCACTTTTTCTGGTACGCGCTATGGCTTAACAATGGTAGAAGGTCACGGCAAAACGGTATCGGAGTCTCTTCTGCTTGACGCCGCTGACCTGGCAACGGGAGCTATTCACTCTATTTGTGATGCTCTGACCGAGTTGGAACAAAAAGCTGGAAAACCAAAACTCCCTTTTGAGGGAGATCAAGATGGTCTGATTGAGCAAAGCATACGTTCCTCTTGGACGCCTGCCGTTCGTCAAACGCTTGACCTTTCGAGTTCTGTAGAGAGACAAGAAGCTATTCAGGCTCTCAGACAAGAAATTTCCTCCACTTTTTCAGAGCATGATCTGACTTCTGCACGTATTGGCTTTGAGATGCTTTTACGTGAGGAAATGAAGAATCGTATTTGTTTGGAAGGGAAGCGTGTAGATGGAAGATCTCGAGAAGAGATTCGTCCTATCTCTATTCATCCTGGTTTTTTACCTCGTGTACATGGTTCGGCTCTCTTCACAAGAGGTCAAACGCAATCTGTGGCTGTCTGTACGCTTGGCAGTGAACAGATGTCGCAACGCTTCGAAACCTTAGATGGAGAGGGAGCACAGCGTTTCTACCTACACTATTTCTTTCCTAGTTTTTGTGTAGGTGAAATCGGCAAGATTGGCAGTCCAGGTCGTCGAGAACTAGGGCATGGCAAACTAGCTGAAAAAGCTCTCGAGTCCATTTTACCCGATAAGACGACTTTCCCTTATGTCATTCGTATTGAATCAACCATCACAGAGTCGAGAGGGTCAAGTTCTATGGCTTCTGTTTGTGGAGGTTGTCTGGCTTTGATGGACGCAGGTGTACCGATCCAAGAGCCTGTTGCGGGCATCGCTATGGGGCTATTTCTAGACCGTGAGACAGGAGAAGCAGAAGCTATCTTAAGTGATATCTCTGAAATAGAAGATATGTTTGGAGACATGGATTTCAAGCTCGCTGGCACGAAACAAGGCTTCACAGCTCTCCAAATGGATGTTAAGGTCAAAGGCATTCCTCTTACCGTATTAAAGCAAGCCATAGCTCAAGCTGGTAAAGGCATCCAAGTGATTCTCGGCCATATGTTAGCGGCGTGTCCTCAAATCAAGAGAGAGCTACCTGATCACGTTCCCCGAATCGAAACGGTTAAGATTCCCTTGAACAAAATTGCGACCCTCATTGGATCCAACGGTCGAACCATTCGATCTATCTGCGAGCAGAGCCATGCTGACCTTAATATTGAAGATGGAACAGGCCTTGTTTACATTTCGGCTCCATCTAAAGCAGCTATCTTGAAAGCCAAGCAAATGATCGAAGACATCACAGCCGAACTAGAAATCGGAAAAATCTACCGAGGCAAGGTGAAGTCTGTAGCTGCTTTTGGACTTTTCGTTGAGGTAATGCCTGGTAAAGAAGGCCTCTGTCACATCTCTGAATTGACACAGAGCAGTCCAGGAGCCCTCCACTCTCACAAGGTAGGGGACACAGTAGACGTTAAGGTTATCGACATCAACATGAAGGGACAGATCAAGCTGACCCAAAAAATTAGATAAAGAAAGGGGGATAGCTAATCCCCTTCTTTTTTCTCTTCTTCCTGAGCAGGTCGAGCTGTTTCTTCTCTCTTGCCTTCTGCTGGCTCTACGGGGACAACTTTTTCTAAGGTTTCCCCAGACTTTCTCTTTTTTTCTGCATCAAATGTACCAGCAATAACCTCTTCCAACTCTTGCCCATCCAGAGTTTCAAATTCAATTAAGAGATCAGACAACTTCTGGAGAAGCTCTTTCTTCTCTTCCAGGATCTTTTTGGCTGTAGACTTAGCCTCTGCACAAATAGCCAAAACCTCTTCATCTACAGCACGAAGAGTGTCGTCTGAACAAGCCGAAACAGAAGATCCCATGTAATGAGAAGACTCAGCCTTTTCTTCTAAGGCTACAGGACCAAATCTCTCACACATACCCCATTCACAAACCATCTTCCGTGCAATATCTGTTAATCGCTCGATATCATTCTGAGCTCCACTAGAGATATCACCAATGAGGACCTCCTCTGCACAACGCCCACCTAATAACATAGCCAAAATGTGCCGTAACTCCTCTTTCTTATAGCCAGTCCTGTTCTTGGTTGGAAGAGTATAGGTCGCACCTAAAGCTAAACCTCTCGGGATAATGGTTACTTTTTCGACTGGATCACAATGAGAAAGGGACTTAGCCACAATAGCATGGCCGGCCTCATGCACAGCTGTCGTCCAACGCGCTTCCTGGTCTAGTTCAAAACTTCTTCTTTCCTTACCGAAAAGGACCTTATCGCGTGCCTCTCGCACATCTGGATCTTGTACTATTTCAGAAGAGCGATGCACAGCTAGAAGAGCCGCTTCATTAAGGACGTTTTCCAGATCGGCTCCCGAGGCTCCAGGAGTCGAGCGAGCAATGCGCATTAAGTCAACCTCTGGAGCTATTTTGATCTTTTTAGCATGAAGCTGCAAGATTTCGTATCGCCCCCGAATATCAGGAAGATCAATCACAACTCTTCTATCGAAACGCCCAGGACGCAAAAGAGCTTTATCAAGAACATCCGGCCTATTTGTTGCAGCTACTAAAATGATGCCCTCATTACTTTCAAAACCATCCATTTCGACAAGGAGCTGATTCAGGGTTTGTTCCCTCTCATCGTTTCCACCACCTACACCTACTCCACGATGACGCCCAACGGCATCAATCTCATCCATGAAGACGATACAAGGAGCATGCTTTCGGGCTTGGTCAAAAGTATCACGGACACGACTCGCACCTACCCCTACAAACATCTCTACAAAGTCAGATCCCGACATCGAGAAAAAGGGTCGATCAGCCTCACCAGCAACAGCCTTGGCAATCAGGGTCTTTCCTGTTCCTGGTGGGCCAACACATAAAATCCCTTTAGGAATACGCGCACCAATAGCTAAAAAAGGCTGTGGATTCTTCAAAAAAGAGACGATCTCCTGAAGCTCGGCTTTGGCTTCTTCAGCACCTGCAACATCCTCAAAGGTCACTTTGGATGTCCCCTTTTGAAGAAGACGTGCAGGAGAACGCCCAAAAGTAATGGCACCACCACCCATTCCTTTCAACTGCTTGGAAAAGGATACGACCAAAAAGATGAGCATAATCGCAAAAGGGAAGAGAGTGACTAAATAGTTCAAATAGTTAGGCGCCACCTCTTGGCTTCTAAAGGTGCTCTCTAAAACCAAACTTCTCATTTGGTCTGGAATCTTGAATGTATGCCCTTTGTTAAAGGGAAACTGTTCCCAAACCTCACTCGCCTTGGAGAACCACAGAGAAAAGCGGGAAGGATCTTGTTCAGCCAATTCTTGACTCGATACGACGGCGTCTTCAAAGAACCAGATGACACCCTCTTCCTCTTGTAAAGCATGCTCCAGCTGCAGCTGGAGGGGTAATAGCTTCTGCCCGACCTCGATTAGACTATCTAAAGATTGATAGTAATCTCGAATGGCACGCACCTTCGACTCCCTGCCCCAACCACTCGGGTCTTCGAGACCGTGCACCACAACAGAAAGATGATCAAAAACGGAACGTAAAGCGTGCACGTGTTCTTGAAGACCACGATAGTTCACAGACTCTTCTAAGAGGGCAGAGCTAGCACGCAAATGAGCTTTAAGTGATTCAGAAGCCAATCCCAAAACAGGAGATTGCAACTCTTCATAAAAATCTTGAAGAAGCTGACAGTAATGCGGAACGTCTGAAAGGCGGGGAGAGGCAAGAAACATAGAAAACCGATCTGTCACTTGCTCGAAAGAGAGAAACTGAGGAAAAGGCTCCTGCTGACAAATAATTCCTTCAACGGCTTCTGGAATCTCATATGAGGGAGGAACAAGAACAAGTTGTCCCCTTTGTGGATGAGCAAAACGAATAGAAACAAAATAGTTCCAAGCTAAAATAGAGGCCTCCCTTGCCTGCTTTAGCTTCGAAAGCAGTCGTGTTTTCCTCCCCTGTAAATGGAAAACGTTGTTAAGCAACTGCAGAAATTGGAACCTTTTTTCAGACAGCTCGGGTAAATCGTCACGGAAGCGACCATGCAAGGTCACCAGCCCGTGATTGAGAGCAACCTTCCGAGACTCATCCGGTTGAATAAGCTCGAGATTGACCAGATGCTCCAGTTGGTGAGGAAAATAAATTTTAGCAGAGGATAAAGTGAAAAGACCCTGCATGAAGGACATTCCCAACAATGCCAAGGCAACAAGAATGAAAAAACCACTAGGAACCCGCTTCTTCACTTGTTCATTTCCTCCTCAACTAACAAATAGAGTCAAACAACGACAGAAAAGACTTACGTAAACGGCACGGATCATACAATAAACAGCTTTAAAGTTCCTCAGCACAAGAGGAAAGAAAAGCCATGAGCTAATGACAAAAAGAAGAGCCTTCCCTTCAAAAAAGAGAAGGGAAGGCAACAAAGATATTCCAGAGAGGCAACTTAATCTTCTAAACTGTTGTGTAGACTCACCAGAGCATCCAAGCTAGATTCCATTTTCTTTAGAGGCTTAGCAAAGCTCTTTTCTCTTGGGTGAAGCGACACGTAAACTGGGAAAAGACCAATAAGAGAAACCGAAAAAAGAGGTGCAAGGATAGCCACATAGGAAAGACCAAAGGCTTGCGCAGACGAACCCCTAGCTTGCAAGAGAAGGGCCGAAGTCGAGGCAATGAGCCCTAAACTCATCATAAAAATAGCCAGAGGACTCATTAATAATCTTTCAAAGACCTCTTGGTGTTGCGTCCGTAATAAAATTAAACAGACCAAGCAAGCAAGAACGCTCAAAATAGAAAAGGCCACGACGAGCCTGTCTAGTCTCTCTTGTTTTTTGTCTGGAGCAGCATGCAGCAGGTAGAAAGAGCCGTGTACAGCAAAAAGGCAAACAGCAGTTAGTCCCATCACGATAGCGTAGGGAGAGAACAAAACGATCGCATTCTTTACAAGAGCTCCAGAAGGAGCCACGGGCAAGCCAATCACCAACTGCCCAGAAAGAAAGCCTCCTGAAAAAGCCACGAGAGAACAAGACAAAGAAATCCCTATATCCAATATCTTTTGGAGACAAGCACTCTCCACTTTTTTCCTGTAAAAGACAAAGAGAGGTTTGAGAACAAGACCGGCAACAAGAGCTACCCAAATAAAACGAAAAGACTGAAAGAGTGTTGCAGAGACCTTAGGAACACCTGCAAAGAGTACCCCACCTCCTGAAACAAGCCAAATTTCGTTCCAATCCCACTTTGCGCCTACAACCCGGAGAGATTTTTTCTTGTCGGCCTCCCGTGTTCTAAAAACATGCAAAATACCAACTCCAAGATCATAGCCGTCGAGGATGACGTATCCTGCAATGAGAAAGGTGTACAAAACTAAAGAAAGCTGCTGAATACCTGACATGAAACAACCTCAATGATGCTTCGGAATGAAGGACCAAGCTCTCCAATAGGAGACTCTCCCCCCTCATGTAACAAACAAGGCCTGAATCTCGACTCGTCTATCCTCGTCTGAGTAGCGGTGATACAACGGTCTGCAAAAATGAGAAAGCTAAAAAAAAAGAACACCCAGTTTGGGGCAACAATAGGGAAGACAATAGATTTAAAAGAGGAATAAAAGATAAGTAAAAGGTAAAGATGGCCTCGGTCAGAAAAGGCAAAGGAAAAGCTTATGCTCGACAGTTTGATCATCGTCGGAATCTGTTTCTCCATCATCATCTTTCTCAACTGGAAGCAACCCAATCTCATTGCGCCGATTTATGCCATGCGCATCTTGAGTGCAATTGGCTGTCTTGCTGTCCTATCCACTCTTTGTATCCTCCTGTTTTGGAAAACAATAGACCCAATAAGAAGCCTGACCAATCGCGAGGCTGCCATTCAGTTCCTTTCGACTTTTCTCATTTGTACCCTGACAAATATTGACAACTTAGCCATGTTCCTTTCTCTCTTTGAGCTCTTTGAACTGGACAGAGAAGACGAAACAAGAGTTTTGAAAATTGTTCTTATGGGAAGGGCAATCATTCGCATGGTATTGCTGACTATGGGAATTTTGCTCATCCAAAAAGCAAGATGGGTCGTCCGTCTCCTCTCCCTTCCCCTTCTCTATACAGGGTATAACCTTGCAATAGAAGACCACAAATCGGCAAGAGGGTTACAGAAGGTTGTTCACAAGTTGCGCGTTAAAGGTTTGACCATCAAAGGTCGTTCGAGAACGGGCCCTTTAGCCCTTACCCTTTTACTGATCAGTGATACCTTTTTGGGAATAGACTCGACAGCAGCGACCTTGGCCTTCACAAACAATATTTTGATTGCCCAAACAGCCAACCTTCTTGCCCTCGCTATGCAAGTCCCTTTCTATGTTCTTTTAAAGAGAGCACAAGAAAGAAGTCCCCAAGTCAAACGCATTCTAGGCATCTTGCTACTCTGTATCGGACTACATATTCTCGCTTTCGGCTAGTACATGATTAAAAGAGAAAAGACGAATGCAAAAAGGGCAAAAGACTCAATTACCCCAATGGGAGCCCAAGCTTTCCCGTAATTTTCCGGTTTCTTAAGGGACATGTAAATACCAGAAGCGCAGATCTTACCCTGTGCTACAGCAGATATTGCAAGGGCTAAGCCACAACCTAACCCTAGAAAAACACCGCTCACGGGAGAAAAACTTCCTGCCAAAATGGCGTTTTTCATAAGCAACATCAAAATAAAGCCAAAAATAGATTGAGAGGCAGGAGCCGCGGACATAGCAATGTATTTCCCATGGCCTTCGTCAGTCTGCGTCATCACAGATAAACAAGCCGCTGCTGCAATCTGACATCCCAAACTGCTACCAATACAGCCTAAAGCTAAAGCCAGACCCGGCCCCACCATATTAAAGTCCACCACAAAAAGCCTCACTACCTTTTGATTACTCCTGTAAAGACAAAGGTCGAAATTTCCGACCCCCTCCTTCAAAGGAGTAACGATACCATTCCAAAAAATTTAACCGTAAACTGTGCACAACAGCGCCCATAATACCCAACCCAAAATTGATGACATGACCAAGCAGAAGGCAAGGCAAAGCAAAAGGAAGTGGGAGGAGCCCTGCAATAGAATTAAAAGTAGAAGCAATAATTGCACCTGAAAGCCCCAAAGCGTAAAGACGCAAGTAAGACAACACATCTGAGAAGAGCTGGATAGCATTCATCCACTCCAAAACCCCACTTAATAAGCCCCTCTCCTTAATGGCAGCCAAATGCGCTAAAACAAAACCACATCCTGTTAACCCTTTGGCGAAGAGAGCCATTCTCTTCTGTGGCAAAGAAAAGACGTAGTGGGGCAACAAAGTGGCTCCTAAAGAATCAGCCAAGACAAAATAACCCCCTATTAGAAAGAAAGCCCATCCCCAATGGGTTAAAGTACGAGCTCGTCCTCTCCACATGGAAAGCAAAAGATGTAAGACACCAATCATGAGAACAAGCTCTTTATTAGAGGAGTCTACCAAGTTGTTCTTGATAGGGGTAGAAATTTGCCCTCCTAAAACGATCTCAAAAGTTAAGGGAGACTCTCCCGAGTGTACATGTTCTTTAAGACGAGGGTAGCTTTGCAACCATCCTGCCCACGTCTCGTCTTGTCGATTTTGATGATAAACCGCTTTTTTCGAGGCAAGATAGTGGAGAGGTGAGAGAGCAGAAGAAAAAGTCATCCCAAAAAAACTACCCATCATCCCACCCCAAAAAGTGGTTGTTGCCCCTAAAAGAAGACCCAATTTTATTAAACGATAAACTAGAGGATCTACTACTCCCTTCCCCCTCAAGTAAAGGGAGGGACAGAAGATAAGCAAACCATACCCCATATCAGCCATGATTAAGGCAAAAAAACAGGCAAAAGCAGCTAGCACCCAAAGAGAAGGATCAGGGTCAAAAGCATGGGGCACATCGTAAATTTCAACTAGATCTTGTCCTACACGAGCGTAACCTTCATTGTGAAAAACGGTAGGGGCAACTTCTTTTTCTGGGGGAAGAACTTCTTCTACATAGACAGAACAGGAATGGGCAAGCCGATCTATGTCTTTTCGATGAACAGGATGAGACCAGACAGAAACTGTAAAAATACCGCACCGCTCCTGCATGGTTTCCTCAGCTTCGCACAAATGCATCGTCTCCAAGAGAGACTTTCTGGCCCCTTCAAGAAAGGGTGTCAATTTCTTTAAGCGAGAAAATTGTTCCTCTTCTATGAGAATCGCTTTTTCTAACTCGTCAAATTCTTCCTTCCATTCGTAAGGATCCACCCGGAAAGAGAGAAGTCTGCTCTGCACATCTGCATCAGGCTCCCCAAACAAGAGCCCATAACAATAGGTCGCATCGTGAAACACTTCAAGAAAACGAAAAGCCTCTCCTTCCTTGCAATGTCGTTCTTTATGTGTGAGAACAAGAAAGGAAATCTTCTTTCCCAAGGATTGAGCAAGAGCATGGATAACGGAACGCCTAAAGAGGCCAAAAGGCAAAAAAACCTCTCTTTCTTCAAGTAGAGTCTTTTTTCTCTCTAATAGCTTTTCCTTTCTAGCCTGTGACGCAACTATTTCTTTAGCGATCCGAACTGCCATCTCTATGCGACCTGCATCCCTTTCGGATTTCAAAGGGACCACTTTCTCTTTACAAAGAGAAAGAGCCCTCACAAGGACATGATACTTCTCTAAAAAAGGAAAAGCACAAGAAAAAACCCTTTCGAATTCGACGAGGCCTAAGGATTGCAAACCCTTAAGAAAGCGCTCTTTTTCTACGGAAGAACCAACAAAAATCAACCTACACGCTGGAAAACAAACCATCGTCCACCTGCATTTTTCTCTTTTTAGAGATTTTAGAGCGTCCAATAGCTGCCAATTCCACATCTCCCAAGAAGACCAAAATCTTTTTTATGTTGCCTTGCAATTTCGGTATCAACACTTTTTCGATAAGATTCGTACGAACAGAGATGCGCTTAAACTCCTCCTCTAGAAGCTTCAGCCTTTCCTGCGCATAGTGGAAACGGATCTTCGTCTCTGCACAACTTTTGAGTAAACAAACAAATTGTTCTGTACCGGCAGGCGTCCCTGCAAAAGAATAGGAGACCTCTTTCCAACTGATCGAGGAGATATAGGGCAGCTGTACACCCGCAACGTTCTCCAGAGCACGCTCTATCGAATCAACAACAAGCAAAGAAGCAACATGCGGGTTCAAAGAAAAAGAGACCTTTTGTTCTGAAACAAATTGAAATGCCCGTTCTAATTCCTCATTTAAATGAGAACAAGCAGACCGCGCTGTAAGAACTTTGCTTTGCAAAAGACTCTTCTTTAAACTCAAAATTGGCAAGTAGGCTCGAAACTCGGCTAGCTTTTGCCGCTGAATTCTCAACTCTCCCTTGGTCAGTTTCAAAGAGGCAGTCATACTGCCTCTTTCCAATGGGGACGAAACTTTTCAACAAGAGAGAACTTAATTCCTGCTTCCTGGGGAGAAAAAATAGCGGAAAGAATATCCCAAAGCAAGTCCAAGGCTTGTTCAAGAGGCAAGTCAACCTCTAAAGGCAGTAACTCCTGATCAAAGCGCTCCGCAAAAAGGAGAAGCTTTTTATCCCAAGGAGAGAGCTCAAATCCCATAGACATCTTTTCTTTGCTTTGCCTAGCACTAGCCAAAAGTCGGACTGTTACATTGGCAATTTCTCCGTGATCTTCACGTGTAGCATGTCCGATAACAAGTTGCTTCAAACGAGAAAGAGAAGAGAAGGGATCAATTCGTCCATTCTCTAAGAAAAACTGCCCTTCTGTAATATACCCAGTATTATCAGGGATTGGATGTGTGATGTCCCCCCCAGGCATCGTTGTCACCGTCACTAATGTTATAGAGCCTCCGGAAGAAAGCTCAATGGCCCTTTCATAACGAGCAGCTAAATCGGAATAGAGGGATCCTGGATAGCCCCGTGTAGAGGGGATCTGATCCATACTAATAGCAATTTCCTTTAGGGCATCGGCATAAGCCGACATATCTGTAAGCAGTACGAGGACATGCTTTCCCTGAAAAGCAAAATGCTCTGCTGCTAATAGAGCTAATTCTGGAACAAGTAGACACTCTGCCACAGGATCAACAGGCGTATGAATAAATAACACACTTTTGCTAAGTGCAGCGGAGGAAGATAATTCTTCGACGAATGTCTGAAAAGCGTCGAAGACTAAACCCATCCCTCCTAAAACAACCACATCCGCATTGGTTTGCTTTGCAATGCGCATCAAGAGAGCATTATGTGGTTCCCCTGCTGTCGA
>NZ_QQBG01000009.1 GCF_003339615.1 Candidatus Similichlamydia laticola | reverse complement strand
AGCCTCTCCTAATCCATTGAAACATCTACCTAAAATGGCATCAGAACACGACAAATGATAACCATGCCCCAAAAAACAGACCTGATCTCCTGTAGATAATCCCCTTAACGGTCCATAAACCTGAAGAACAGCTCGTCGGCGTAAAACCTTAATAACAACACCATAGGAGCAACGCCCGTCGTGAAAGATAACCTCCGCTAGTTCTCCCATTTTGACTTGAGGTGCTTCAACCGTGATCAAATGTCCCCGGATCTCTGTAATCTTGTTGCATACACGCCTCATGCCCCACTTCCTCCTTCTGTTCCCTGTCCGATCTGCTTAGAAGCATGCTCCAGCAGATTACGAAGACGTTGTCTACAAGATACCGATTCCTCGCTCTCTTCCTTAACGAAATTCAAGTTGCGCATCTCAGCCTGCAGGGACAGAAAGAAGGATCGTGCCTCTGTGTGAGTAGAAATCCAAGAATAATCCGTATCGAGAACCTCATTCACAAACGAAAAGAGGACTTTTTGCTTCTTGAGTGGACAATATGTATCTTCTGGATCAAAAGAGTTTTGCTGTAGGTAAACGGCATCATACAGCTCAGCCTTCAGATGAGAAATAAACTCATCTAGTGCTACACCATCCTCACCTAAAACATCCATTCTTCTGGTGATGACATCACTTTCCTCTAAAAGGGCTTTGGCTCGATAGACCCATCTTTTCCATAGGGGAATCTCTTTCGAAAGAGTATCTCCCACGAATTCTGTGTATTTAGACCAAGAAATCAGAGGGTCAATGGCAGGATACCTCCTTGCACTACTACGAGCGCGAGACAGCCCCAAAAAAGCACCCACAACAGGTAAAGTAGCTTGAGTAACGGGTTCGTCTAAGTTGCCTCCTGCAGGCGAAACAGCACCTCCTAAACAAAGAGAACCGAAACGATCATTTTCCAAACGGACCACACCGGCCCGCTGATAGAGTTCAGCAATTTTTGCGTTTAAGTAAGCAGGAAAGGCTTCATCACCAGGAATCTCTTCTAATCGGGCCGACATCTCCCGCATAGCCTGAGCCCAACGCGACGTAGAATCAGCAACCATCAACACGTCGAGGCCCATTTGTCTGTAATATTCCCCAATCGTGACAGCCATATAGACAGAGGATTCACGAGCAGCAACAGGCATGGAAGAGGTATTACAGATGAGAACCGTCCGGTCACTTAAAGGGTTACCTGTCTGGGGATCCTTCAAATGCGGAAACTCCTTCAATAGTTCCACGATTTCCCCTGCTCGTTCTCCACAAGCAGCAAAGATGACGATATCAACAGAAGAGTAACGCGCTAAATGATGCTGTAGAACAGTTTTGCCAGCTCCAAAAGGGCCTGGAAGGCAAAATGCCCCTCCCTTGAGCAGAGGAAATTGCGTATCAATCACACGACAACCTGTTTCCAAGGGCTCAAAGGGTAATACGCGATCTCCAAACAGAAGGGGCCTTTTCAAAGGCCATTTCTGGAACATCTTGACCTCAATAATTTCTCCCTGGGCATTCTTAAGATGAGCCAGAACCGTATCTACAGAATAACTCCCACCTTTCACGAGCCACTCGAGTTGATAATGTCCGCAAGGCAGTCCAAAAGGGACAAAAATACGATGAGGAAAGCGCCCTTCTTGCACAGTCCCGAGAAGAGACCCAGGAGAGAGCATGGCGCCTACAGAAACGCAAGGTTCAAAGTCCCATAATTTATCCCTCGCTAGAGGAGGGAAGTGTACTCCGCGCGCTAAGAAGACACCATGCTCTTGAAACACCTCTTCGAGAGGATTCTGAAGCCCATCAAAGACCCCTCCCAACAAACCAGGTCCTAACTCTGCCTCGATAAGATCCCGAGAAAATTCAACTTCTGCACCACTGAAAAGGCCATAAGTCGGTTCAAAAACCTGCATTTTGGCCATGGAACCACGAATTTCCAATACCTCAGCACGTAACTTATCTCCCTCGACGAGAATAGAGGCTGACTCTCCGAGATGAACACTCCCCTCAAACTCTACTTCGACAAGGTTCCCAAAGGCAGAAATGACTTGTCCCCTTGCACCCTTTTGCATCCTTTCACCTCGCTAAGCCTGTATTTCCTGAAAGATTTTTGAAAGATCGATCTTCTCTGGATCAGAGTTGCGGAAAGACCACTCGATGACAAAGAGATGGTAGGCGAATTCCCAGATCAAACTTTGAGGAGAAAACCAGCCCTCTTCCTCTATACGCGCATTTAACCACTTCAGACGACACAAGTGGATCGCTCGCTCCACTTCATCTGGATTAGGTAAATCAAGGTCAAAACGGGCAAAAAGATCGTGCTCTACGATATGACTCCCCTGAACTTCTCTAAAGAACAAACTTTTTTCCTCGGAAAAGTGAGAAGGTGCCCTTTTGGTGAGGAGAGAATCAAAAAGCCATGCCTCAAAAATCAGAATGTCTTGAACAGCACGATTACAGTTCCTAGCAAGTTCATAAGAAAAAAACGCCTGTGTCACTTCTTCAAAAACCGCTAACCCACCCCTTACATTATGATGATAAGAAAGAATAGGACCGATCAGAGGGTGGTCCAGACCAGGCGGAACAGCTCCCAAAAGAACAGAGGCAGGGAGAGTAGCACAGGGAGAAGGACATCCACCTAACCAAACAGATCGCAAGGAAAAGAGGTCGAACAGCCGCCGTAAAACAAGAAAAGAGGCAGAAAAAGAAGGGGATCCAAGAAGAGTGATCTGCAGCTCAAGATCTTCAAGAGAAGTTTTCCCCCTTGAATCCCTGAGCAAGGGAATCAGGCCATACTCCTCAAACACCAGTTCCTCCTAATCCCTGACCGACTGAAACAGCTTCTCCCTTAATTCCTTCCGGAGCATAGGCCAGAAAAGAGCAGACAAGGATTCCGGAGAGAGGTCTAAAACCCATCCCTCATTTCGAAAATGACAACGTAAACTCTTACCCTCACAATCTAACATCCGGCTCTTGGAACGCCCCATAACGCTCTTCAGCAGTTCCTGTAGAACGCTGCCCATTTCAAAGCCCTCAGGCAGTTCTAGGATAACAGCTCGATCCAACCCCATCTGATCAATGGAAGCAGCAACAACCCGAAGAAGAGCCTCTCCTCCCTTTGCAGAAAAACCTTTTTTCAAAATGGCAGTTAGCTCAGGCCGAAAAAGCTGCTCCTCCAGTAGTCCCTTTAGCTTCTCCTCTGTTTGTCTCGCAGCAAAACGAAGTTGCTGATCACATTCTTCCTGAATAGCTCGAGCTTTTTTTTGTGCTGACTCGATAATCGATTCTGCATCCTTGCGAGCCAAATTGACAAGACGTGCCGACTCCTCCCTTGCTTGAACAAGCAAACGCTCAGCCTCTTCCTGAGCAGGAATAACGGCCTCTTTCTGGAGAACAGCGCACAGGGCTTCCAATCTCTTATCCTGATCCTTCGCCTTCAAAACACAAACGCCTTTACTCATTCACATAACCCAACGAGTCTCTAAAAAAATCCGTTAAACCGCAAGGGGGAAGCAAAAAGTTCCAAGAAACAGAAGAATAAAGACTTGTATTTAAAATCAAAAAAATATTATCCATTGAGAATGGACATCCCTACGGAACGATCTCCTCGTCCTTACTTCTACTCCATTTCTCGGGGATGCGCATCGTGACTCTTTCCGCATTACAAGCGGTAGGAACATGAGATTCTCCTCTCTTTCTCAAGGTAAGAGAGGAGAGAAGTCCCGAGAAATCTAGGTAGTTAAGATGAGTGATTCTCTTGTCAAAAGACTGAGCAGTTATGTTCTTTGTGCACACATCTTCTTGTCTATCAGTACATGCACGGCGCTGTACGCAAGTGAAAGCTTCGTCCAATCCTTGGTCATTACTGTCCCACAAATTGGAGATGTCCTCCTGCGAGATTCTTCTCTTGAGTTCGTTTTCGATCCCAAGCAAGCCGTTGATGGCCTTCAAGAGTTGGAAAAAGCCTCTTCTTATAGGATCACCAATACCTTGAGCGGTACTCAAATGTTAACAGCTAGTGTTTCGGAGATACTCGAAGGTATCGATATCTTTGTCGATCTTGAGGCTCCCTCCCCGTTACCTAGCGGCCTGGTTATTGCTGGAGAGATCAAGCTGTCTATCACACCTCAAGAAGTGATGTCTGGAATAGGAAAGTGTATTGCAGAAGGCGATCTCCTCTATCGGCTCGTTGCAGATTTTTCAAAAACCTCAGATGCTGCTCTTCAACAAAAAGTCGTAACCGTTCATTACACGCTTGGACCGTCTTCTTCGTCAGTCACTTCGTAGTATAAAAAATAATTTTATGTTTATCCTTAAAGATGGGCAGCCAAATAGTGCCATCCTCTTTTGCATGTCTCCGCACAACAGAGCTTTTTTAAATTCCTGCTAAGGCGCTCAGGTGTGTTCTCCCTACTCCAGCACTAGCCCTTTTTGTTGAGACTCTAGGTCTCAACCTGAGCTCCTTAGACCACCTTATTCCAATTGGCAAGAAGGCCCACCTCCCTTGCCCCGTTCTTCCTCAGCAGAAGATCCTGTTTTGATTCAATTTCCTAGACATCCAGATAACACTGTCCCTCATCTTGAACTCTCTCTCACCACAATCCGATTCGATATTTTCCAACATTACTTCTCCCTCTCAAGGAGGTCTTAACGTGTTTCGCAAATTAGCTTTGTTAACCAGCACGCTACTATCTGCAACTGTCACGCCCCTGTTCGCGGTGGATAACATCCCAACCGAAGCAATCAATGCATCCCAGAATCTTATCATCACATTAATTGGTGAATCCTTTTTCTCCCTTGATAAGACTCAAATGGAAGTCATCTTTGACGCCAGTGAAGGTCTCTTGCAAGAGAAGATCGTTTCCAGTGGATACAAAATCGTCAACATTGGACTTCCAAGAGAAATCACAGGTGCTGTCGACCATGTTCCAAACGGTATTTCCATTACGGCTACCATGGGAGTACCTGACTCCGTTTTTGGAGACATCCAACCTATTAGCGTTCCAGATGTTGTTATGTCAACAACACCTCAACTCATGTTGCAACAGATCAACCGCGTTATGGGTAACGGAATTGTTTCCTACAAGGTTCAGTGTGATGTCAACATCGCCTCTCCCACAGAATTACAAGCACACGTGGTTGTCGTGTCTTACGTTATGGCAGTTGCCACTCCATAAGGCCAATCTCTACCCACTGTTCTTCACGGCAAGGCCCAAAGAGAGGATGGTTCTCTCGATGGGCCTTCTTTGTACCTATTCAAGCAAAAGATAGACAAAGAAATTTCTATATTTTATCTCCAGGGAAAGAGTTGTGAGGCCTCGTCCTCACTCTTCTAGGCGCTGACTCTTGCTGCTTCTACACAGCTCCCTCTGGACTTTCTTGAGCCCAGAGTCTCAAGACCTTCTTCCTGCCAGTTCGACTGGTACATAAAACAGTCAGATAAATTGTCCAAAATCTTATTTCCCATTTGGGAAAGACTTACTCTTGCTTTCCCTTCTTGATCCCCATGTCATTGGCTAGCTAATCACGCCTGTAAAGGAAATAGAATGGAAAAACGGACATAACAGGGAAGAGTAGATTCTACGTCTCTTCAGAGAATTTCCTGAGCACAACAGAGTTTATCCTATATTTGAACACACTATCTTTTCTCCATTCGCTTGTTCAAGCATTCATTCGAAAGGAGGCCCTTCGTGTTCTACAAGTTGAATTCTCTATCTCAAAAAGTTTTAGGATTTGCCATTTTAACGACCTTGAATGCGGGCGTGTTATTCGCAGAAGCCGTTACTAGCTCCCAGAATCTTTCTATTACAATTCTCACAACATCTTCTTTGACTTTTGAGTCCCCCTCTCTAGAAGTCATATTTGATGCAAGTGAAGGTATTATCCAGGAAAGAGTTTTGACTACCGGGTATCACGTTAACAATATCGGGACAGGTAGAAATATCACAGGTGCTGTTGACCATTTGCCACCAGGCATCACCATAGCAGCGGAAATGGCTGTTCCTGAAGCAAGTTTCGGAGGAGATGTCCTTCCCGTCAGCAGCGGAAGTGTTGAATTGACCACCACACACAATCAAGTTCTGTCTCAAATCAATAAGATTGTTGGAAATGGTAAGGTTACTTACACGGTGACATGCGACCTTAATCTAGCCAACGTTGAACAGCTACAGGCTCATACTGTCGTTGTTTCTTATGTTATGGCCGCTCCTGTTGTCTAAAGAGTAGTTCTGAAAAAGGAGAGTCTCAAAGAGGTGTATGATACAATAGCCAGATAGGGAATAGGAAAGGTTCGTACGCCTCCAGGTCCGGGTAGTGTTTTTCCACACTGCCTTAGACCCTCATGTCATACAACACTCTCCTTTATCTTCTTTTATTCTCGTCCCTTCTCCAAGCCAACAGCAGTACCTATAAAAGAGCACAAGAAAAACTCTACCAAGACGCTGAAGGCTCTCATGTTCTCAACATCAAGATCATCTATGATACCTTGCGTATTGAACCTCTTCCAGGAGACATACCCACGAGCGCAGGACACTTCGTCGAGTTTAAAACACCTAAGTTAAAAGCTCTGGGATCGAGAAGAAAAGAGGAAGAAATCATCGATATCATCACTACGTCAAGCTACATCATCAAGCCCAGAAGAAAACTCTTCGATCTTTATGCCAAAATTGAAGCCATCCCGGAAAGAGTCGAAGCTCTACTCGTTGTTGATCTCCCACCTGAGTATCAAGGAAAGGCAGCTGTAGACGGAAATCCCATCCTTCTCTCTAAAGAACCTAAGCTGGTTCTCAAAGGCATCATACGATTCTTTGGAGTGGCTACAGTCCGATACACTCTCAGAGGACCTAGAAAGATAATCGAGAATCTCAAAACGAATGAATTCAAAGTCTCCTTTACAGTTATCGACTCGACACTTTCTGACTAGTCCTCCGGACAAGAAAATGGGAGAGGAGCTACCTGCATAGGAACATATCCTTCTGGGAAAACAGACTCAAAATCAAAGTTAAGATCAAGAGAGGAGCTCTTTTCAATGACCTCTGTAACCAGAGCATGGTGCCAAAAGCCTGTTCCACCAGGAACACGCTTCCCCATGATGACGTTTTCCTTGAAGCCGAGACGATAATCACACTTCCCCGCACAAGCTGCCTCAGTTAAGATACGGGTCGTATCTTGAAAAGAAGCAGCTGAAACAAACGACTCAGTTGAAAGAGAAGCTTTGGTAATACCCTGCAAAATCGGAGTAGCTTGAGCTGGCTTCCCCCCCGAAGCAATGGTGCGAGAATTTTCCCTATAAAACTCCTTACGATCGACTTCTTCTCCATACAAGAGGGTAGTATTTCCAGGATCGGTGACACGCAACTTCTCCAACATCCTCCTGACAATGATCTCAACATGCTTGTCATTAATGCTCACACCTTGCAAGGCGTAAACCTCCTGGATCTGGTTCACAAGATATTTTTGAAGTTCACGAACTCCACAAATATCAAGAATCTCGTGGGGCACGACAAGACCATCACAAAGTGACTGTCCCTTGAGAACATGATCATTGGACTGAACAAGCAGGTGCTTCGTCATAGGAATGAAATGCTCTTCTTCCATGCCTGTGACTTCATCACGAATGATGACAACACGACGATTCTTCTGAACCCCACGAACACTTGCAACACCATCAATCTTGGCAATCTCAGCCGCATCTTTTGGTTTACGTGCCTCAACAAGCTCAGCTACCCTGGGCAAACCGCCTGTGATGTCCTTTGTACGAATTGTCCCTCTTGGGAGTCTAGCCAAAACCTGTCCTGTTTCAACATATTGGCCCTCCTGTACAGAAAGAACAGCACCAGCAGGAATAGAGTAGAACCCTTTCAGGTTTTGAAAAGCAGAGTCTTCATAAATAGCAATTTGTGGGTGCAGTTCTCCTCGGTGTTGCTTTACAACCAACTCAGACTGACCTGTTTGCTTATTCAAATCTTTTTGTGTCGAAATCCCCTCTACTAAGTCTTCGTATTTTACGTAACCTGGCTTATCACAAATAATGGGAATATTGTGTTGTTCCCATTGAGCTAGACAATCTCCTGCGGAAACCGTCGCACCATCCTCAAAGAGAATCTGCGATCCTAAATCGATAGGAAACGACTGAAGAGACTGAATTGAATTATTGGCCAGAAGCTTCTTGTACTCTTCCAGAGGACGGTTTTCGTCCTGCATCACATGCACAGAACCATTTTTATTGAGAACGATGCACCTGCCTTCTTGGTCTCGCACGACTCGCAAATCCATATAGACTAAAATGCCCTCAAAATTTGATACCAACTCTGGACTAGAAAGAGTAGAAGCAATACCTCCCAAGTGAAAGGTTCTCATGGTTAACTGTGTTCCGGGCTCTCCAATGGACTGGGCAGCAATAATGCCAACGGCCTCCCCCAAAGCAACGATCTTACCGTTTGCTAGATCAACTCCATAACACTTAGCACAGACACCTCGCTTGGCCTCGCAAGTCAAAGAAGAACGGACACGAACAGTCTCTATACCAGCATCATCGATCCTTTCTGCTTGCTCCTTGGTTAATAAAGAACCGGCAGAAGCTAACAAAATACCAGCATCACCAGGCTGGTAAACATCTTCACAAACTGTTCGACCGACGATGCGCTCACTCAAAGGAATGAGTTCCTCATGCCCCTGTTTGATTCCAGAAACCTCAATGCCGAGAAACGTATCACAATCATATTCTGTGATAATGATGTCGTGTGCTACGTCTACCAATCTTCTGGTCAAATACCCAGAGTCTGCTGTCTTTAAGGCTGTATCGGCTAAACCCTTTCGACCCCCATGAGAGGAGATGAAGTATTCAATAACAGTCAACCCTTCTCGGAAATTCGACATGATGGGGGTCTCAATGATTTCCCGAGATGGTTTCACCATCAATCCTCTCATGGCCCCAAGCTGCTTCAACTGAGAACGATTACCTCTGGCACCAGAATCTGTAAACATATGGAGAGGATTAATCCTGCCCTCTTCCACTTTAGAAACTAATTCCTGCAGTTCATTTGAAAGCATGTCGGAAACTTCTGTCCAGATACTAATGATCTTGGAATAGCGCTCCCCCTCTGTGATCACACCATCTTCATACTGCTTTTGCACGACAGCAACACGTGACTGCGCTTCTGCAATCAAAGCTCCCTTGTTCTCAGGAACAACAATATCAGTAATCCCAACAGAAGGCGCAGCCTTTGTGGCTTCTGCAAATCCAATGCTCTTGAGATTGTCCAGAAACCGAACAGTTGTTTCCAGCCCACAACGGTTGTAACATTGAAGAATTAGCTCTCCTACTTTTTTGGTCGGAAGCGCAGAGTTCTGAAAACCGAGATCTGGAGGAACAATAGTATTGAACAAAACACGTCCAGGGGTCGTCTCTACCAGATTGCCATCCTTCAACCTCACCTTAACACGTTCGTGCAAGTGGAACCCACGCCCCCAGTCTACCCAACACTTCTTACCAGAGACACGTTCCCGCTCGACCATTCCATTTTTGGAATAAGACATGGCTGTCAGCACTTCTTCCGTTGAAGCAAAAACACGAAGAGGCTTGCCTTCTGCCTCAGGATCATAAATGGGATCATGCATCAGATAGTAGATCCCCAAAATCATGTCTTGAGAAGGAACAGCAACAGGCTTTCCAGATGAGGGCAGGAAGATATTGTCTGGGGCCATCATCAAAAGCCTTGCTTCCAACTGGGCCTCAATTGACAAAGGCAAGTGCACTGCCATTTGGTCTCCATCAAAGTCAGCATTGAAGGCCGAACAAACAAGCGGGTGCAAACGAATAGCTTTACCCTCAATCAGTACTGGCTCAAAAGCCTGAATACCGAGTCGGTGTAACGTAGGGGCTCGGTTTAAAAGGACAACATGCCCCTTGATTGTCTCTTCTAAAACGTCCCAAACAACCGGATCTCGTCGACGAATCATTTTTTTTGCTGCAGGAACGGTATAGGCATGTCCCAGTTCCCTCAAGCGCCGAACGATAAAAGGATCGAAAAGGACTAGGGCCATCTCCTTGGGGATCCCACATTGGCTAATAGAAAGACCAGGGCCAGAAACGACAACGGAACGTGCAGAATAGTCAACACGCTTACCAAGAAGATTTTCTCGAACCCGGCCCTTCTTCCCCTTAATGACTTCTGCAAGACCTTTCAACTGACGATTGCCCGCACCCATGACTGGATGACCATGACGACCATTGTCAAACAACGCGTCCACAGCCTCCTGAAGCATCCTCTTCTCGTTCCGAACAATGACTTCAGGCGTCTTCAACTTCAAGATAGCCTTTAACCGATTGTTTCGGTTGATCACACGACGATACAAATCATTTAGATCACTTGTAGCGAAACGACCTCCGTCCAAAGCAACAAGGGGTCGTAATTGAGGGGGGATAACAGGTAAAGCACTGAGAACCATATCCTCAGGACGATTACCCGAAGCAAGAAAGGCCTCAATAATCTTGAGCCGCTTTGCTAATTTCATTCTTGCCTGAGCAGATCTTGTCTTTCTTAATTTATCCTTAAGATCGGAAACAGAAGCCTCAAGATCCTCGGAAGCCAATAACTCCCGAATAGCCACTCCGCCCATACTGGCAGAAAAAGCAGCAGAGCCCCAACGCTCCTTAGATTCCTTGAGCTGTTGATCCGTCAGTAACTGTTTTCTTTGCAGATCCGTATTACCCGGATCGACAACAACATGCTCCTCATAATAAACAATTCTCTCCAAGTCTCTCAGTGATAAACCCAATAAATTGCCGATACGACTCGGCATCGTTTTGAAAAACCAAATATGGACAACAGGAATGGCAAGCTCGATATGCGCCATTCTCTCTCGACGCACTTTAGAAAGGGTGACCTCAACACCGCAGCGATCACAGACAACGCCTTTATTTTTCGTCTTTTTATATTTTCCACAGGCGCATTCACAATCCTTGGTCGGACCAAAAATTTTTTCACAGAAAAGACCGCCTTTTTCAGGCTTAAATGTTCTGTAGTTAATGGTCTCTGGCTTCTTGATCTCACCACGAGACCACTCATTTCGAATGACCTCATCCGAAGCAATCGAAATGGACAAAACCTCGAAGTCCGAATCCGAACCTTGGAGCAAGGCATTTGACTCCTCAGATACGGGCGCCAACTCACATAACTTTTCTTCACTCATGACTGCGGGCCTCTCTATCCATCTCTCAATCAACCATTGTAATGGTCACTACCAACCAGATTGCTCAATGGTGTACTCTCCTTCGAAGTCACCACCTCACCTTCCTGACTCACAATATTTTGCAAAGAGACATTTAGTCCAAGTCCCCTCAGTTCCTTGAACAACACATTAAACGACTCAGGAAAGTCAGCTCGCAAAACATTCTCACCCTTAACAATGGATTGATACATGAGTGTCCGTCCAGCTACATCATCCGACTTAACCGTCAGAATTTCCTGAAGAAGATAAGATGCTCCGTAAGCCTCTACGGCCCAGACTTCCATCTCTCCAAATCTCTGTCCTCCCATCTGAGCTTTACCACCAAGTGGCTGCTGTGTCACAAGAGAATAAGGCCCTACCCCACGACTGTGGATCTTGTCATCAACCATATGGCCAAGCTTCAACATATAAATGATGCCGACCACTACAGGATTGTAGAAACGTTCACCTGTCCGTCCATCTGAAAGCCAAAGTTTCCCATTCGACGGAAGACCTGCCTCCTGAACCATCTCCCAGATTTTTTTCTCTGGAAATCCTTCAAAGACCGGAGTCCGCACATAACAATCCTTCAGGTAAGCAGCGTAACCCAAATGTGTCTCAAGAAGCTGCCCAATATTCATTCTGGAAGGAACACCAAGTGGATTGAGAAGAATATGCAAAGGGCGACCTGTCTCTTCAATGTACGGCATGTCGTTTACAGGGACAATCTTTGCCACTACTCCCTTATTACCATGCCGACCAGCCATCTTGTCCCCGACCTGCAATTTGCGCTTGCTGGCTACATAGACTTTCACCTGCCGAATGACATCCGTATCTAATTCGGAATCACCCTTTTTCAAGACCTCGAGCTCTACAGCCCTCTGATTTTCAGCCATCATCAGCTTGGTGCGATGATCGAGAAGCACTTCTCGCATTGTAGAATAAAGATCAACCTCTCGAGCAATCAACAAATCATCAATTTCTTGATTCTCAAGAAGCTCAATACTCGCCTGGTTGAAAACAGCCCCTTTAGCAAAGAGAACTTCTCCTGTTTTTCTGTGGAAGATCGACTCCGGAGCTGTCTCCCCCAAGAGCAAAGCTCCCAGACGGTCCCTTAAATTAGCTCTCAAGCCAGAAATTTTCGCCTTATGGCTCTTCTGAATGTCCTTAAAACGAGAAGCTTCCTCGACAACATCTTCATCTGCTCTAGCTAAACGGTCTCTGCGATTAAAGATGCGCACATCCATAACCACACCTTCTGTCCCAGGGGGCACAAGGAGAGACGCATCTTTAACATCAGCAGCCTTTTCTCCAAAAATGGCTCGTAAAAGTCTCTCTTCTGGAGCCAATTCCGTTTCCGACTTAGGAGCGATCTTGCCAACCAGAATATCTCCCGGTTTCACTTCAGATCCCAGACGAACAATACCATCCTCATCCAAGTTGGCTAACGCTTCTTCTGAAACATTCGGAATGTCTCGAGTAATCTCCTCTTCCCCCAGCTTTGTATCACGAGCCTCAAGAACAAAACATTCGAAAGAGTAGGATGTGTATGCATCTTCATGCAGTAACTCTTCGCTGACAACAATGGCATCTTCAAAGTTGAAACCACACCATGGCATAAAGCCAACTAGGACATTGCTTCCTAAGGCCATTTCGCCTGCTTCGGTCGCCGGTCCATCTGCGATGACATCATTGATGAAAACCTCGTCTCCTACCTCACAAAGCGGCTTTTGATTAATGCACGTTCCTGCATTCGATCGCATGAATTTCTTAAGCTGATAATCAGTCGTCTGCAAAGCGTTATCTTTCGAACGCACAACAATCTTGAGAGCATCTACGTACTCGACATAACCGTCTTCTTGAGCGATGACAACAGCCCCAGAGTCACGTGCTGCTTTTGCCTCTAGACCCGTCCCCACAATCGGAGAGCGCGCTTTAACAAGAGGCACAGCTTGGCGTTGCATGTTGGAGCCCATCAAGGATCGGTTCGCATCGTCATGCTCCAAAAATGGAATCAACCCCGTCGCAATAGACACCAACTGCTTAGGAGAAACATCCATGTGAGTGACTGAATCGACGGAAACTTCAAGAGATTCCCCAAGATGGCGTCCCCAACAATAATCTCCGAGCAAACAACCATACTCATCCATTTCAGCAGATGCCTGAGCAATAACACACTTCTCTTCCGCATCAACAGTCATGTATTCGATCTCATTGGTCACAACCCCATCCCGAACAACGCGATAAGGTGTCTCAATAAACCCAAACTCATTGATCTTGGCATAAGAAGAAAGGGAAGTGATCAGTCCGATATTAGGACCCTCAGGTGTCTCAATAGGACAAATTCTGCCGTAATGACTTGTATGAACATCACGCACTTCGAAACCAGCTCGATCTCGATTCAGTCCTCCAGGGCCAAGAGAGGACAATCTCCTCTTATGTGTCAGCTCGGCAAGAGGATTAGCCTGATCCATAAACTGAGAAAGCTGAGATCTTCCAAAAAAGTCTCTTAACACTCCAGAGAGGCTCTTAGCAGAAACCACTTTGCTCGGAGTCATGGTATCTCCTGAGAAATCAAACAAGTTAATCCTCTCACGAATAATCTTCTCCATTCGAGCAAGACCTACGCGACATTGATTTTGAATCAACTCACCGACCGAGCGGACACGGCGATTAGCTAAATGATCAATGTCATCTACTGCTGCAGATGAATCTCCATTTCGAATGCGAAGAAGGTACTTGATCGCTAGGACGAGATCCTCCTTCGAAAGAGTCTGCTCTTGCAAAGTCTCGTCATTAATGGGTCGCCCAAGCTTTTTGTTAATCTTATAACGACCGACTCGCCCCAAATTATAACGACGAGGATCAAAAAAAAGACGAACCATCGCTGCACGAGCATTAGCCAACGTGGTCGGCTCACCCGGACGAATCTTACGGTAAAATTGCTTAAGAGCTACCTCGTAAGAATGAGCTGTGTCCTTCGCAAGCATCTTAATAATTGGACTCAGCTCATTTGCATCTTCTGCTATTTTGATGTTAGGAATTTTGGCATCCAACATCTTCTTCAACATGGCCGTTGTCAATTTTTCTCCGGCCTTACCGAGAAGCTGGCCATTCGACTCATCCAAAACGTCTTCAGCCAAAACTTGACCAATACAACGTGTCAACTCCTCAGAAGAAAGAGAGACATACTGTGTCGGAAAGAACTCCTCAATGATATCAGCATCTGTTGAATAGCCTAAGGTACGGATAAAGGTCGTCGCTAAAATTTTCCGACGTCTTTTCTTGCGATCGATATAGATATGAATTAAATCGTTAGCATCAAAACCTGCCTCAAGCCAACTTCCACGATAAGGAATAATACGGAAGAGAAAAAGATCAAAACCCTTCGGATGCTTAACAGACTCGAAGGAGATTCCTGGACTACGATGCAATTGAGAAACGATAACACGTTCCGCTCCGTTGATAACAAACGTTCCCTTCTCCGTCATGACAGGAAGGGTCCCCATGTAAACCTCTTCTTCCTTGATCCCCGTCTCGTCCGTTGAGCGCAATTTCACCCGCAGAGTCACATTGTAAGTGATGCCCCGACGAATACATTCTTCCGGAGTATGCTTAGGTACTCCTAAGCTATACGAAATGAACTCGAGAACAACTTTCTCGTCGTGTGACTTGATAGGAAAAGCCTCGTTGAAGACCTCTTGCAGCCCAACGTTCTGCCTCTCATGGGGCAAAAGATGAGCTTGCAAGAACTCTTGGTAGGACTTGATTTGGACTTCCAAGAGATTAGGCAAATCAATAACCTCCTCTCTTTCACGGAATCCAATACGATGAGGCGCCTTTTTAAGCATCACACACTCCGCAACAAACCAATCCCACCATCGGGAAACAAAAAGCCACAACCACTAACAAGAACACAAGCCCTTGATACAATCAATTATCCTAGTGCCACTAACAAACATTCGCACGAGACGATCCCCCCGAGCTCTAATCTGTAGAAGCAGAAACCTCAACGATAGCACCTGCGGCCTTTAGTTTCTTGGCCAACTCTTCCGCCTCAGCCTTCTCGACTTTGCCCTTAATCATTCTGGGTTTGCCTGCACAAACTTCTTCAACAGCCTCTTTACTATCTCTCAAGCTCAAACCACAAAGACTCTTGAGCTCTTTGATCAGAGGAATTTGAGCGGACGGATCCGTTGCCCCTTTCAGAACAACATCAAATTCGGTTGCGGCTTGTGCAGCTACTTCCCCTTCTGCAGCTCCCCCAGAAGAAATACCTGCAACAACAGACGCTACCGGAGCAGCTGCAGAGACCCCCCAAGTTTGCTCTAACTCTTTGACCAGATCGGACATCTCCAAAACCGTCAACCCACTCAGCTGTTCGACTAGCTGTTTTTTCAACTCTTTGTTGTTCACTTCGAAACCTCCACGATAAACTAAGCTTCTCTTTCCCTAACGAAAGCAAAAAGCGGCTATCAGCCGACTCCCTCCCTCTTTTCTGATCGAGCATTCATACAGTACAAGACCGAACAGGCCACACCATTCATTACTCGTACAGCTTGAGATGGAACAGAAAGGAACAGGCCTAGCAACTGAGCACGCAACACTTCCTGGGAAGGCAATTTCCCAATGGCAACCGTTTCCTCTGCCCCATAGACAGCACCCTCCGAAAAAGAGCCTAAAATTCGAAATCCTTTATGCACTTTCGTATGTGTGCCAAGAGATTTGATTAACTCAGTTAACGCGCCACCAGTAAAAACCGCCGCAACATGACCAGGAAGAGCCTCTCGATCAAAAGAAAGCCCACACTCCCTCAGAGCCAAACAAAACATTCTCTTTGGAACAACCTCCATTTCGCCAACAGGCAATAACGCCCGTCTCAAAAGAACGGAGTCCTTTGCCCCTATGGAACCATAGTCCACCAAGACGAAAGAAGACGAAGACTCAATTTGCTCGCGCAAAGAATCCAAAAATAATCGCTTTTCCTTCAGCACGACACACTCCTACAGACCCAAACTCGACACATCAACCCTCAAGCCGGGCCCCATTGTGGAACTGAGATAAAGCCTCTGTAAAAAAGTCCCCTTCGCCGCTGCGGGCTTATTCTTCAAAACAGCACCGACAAAAGCGCAGAGGTTCTCAAGTAGACTCTCTTCTGAAAAGGATACCTTCCCCAGACCGGAATTGATTACACCGTGACGGTCCAATTTAAATTCAATTTGTCCGGCTTTCAAGCTAGAAATGATCGCCCCAAGGTCCTCTGTTACTGTACCTGCCCTCGGTGTTGGCATTAAATTCCTCGGTCCCAACACCCGTCCCAACTTACCTACGTCTCTCATCAAATCAGGCGTCGAAACGACAGCGTCGAAGTCCGTCCAACCCGACTTCACTTTCTCAAAGTACTCCTCAAACCCAGCAAAATCCGCACCAGCTTTCAAGGCCTCCTTGACTTTATCGCCTTTCGCGAAAACAAGAACACGTACCTTCTTCCCTGTCCCATGGGGAAGAGAGACAGTTCCCCTGACATTTTGATCTGATTTTCTCGGATCAACACCAAGTTTAAGAGCAATATCAAGGGTCTGATCAAACTTAGAAGAGGGAAGAGCGAGCAGAATCTGAATCGCTTCACGAGCGGAATAAAGGCGCACTCCACCCAAAGACGATCTGATCTGCCGCATTCTCCTGCTTGTGCGCGCCATAAAACCACTTCCTCAAGAAAACTATTTCACAACTTCAATGCCCATCGAGCGCGCAGAACCACTCACAATTCGAACAGCGGCCTCTAAGGAATTAGCAAAAAGATCTTCCATTTTCTCCTTTGCAACTTGCTCAAGCTGAACCAGGGTAATGGTTGCCCCTTTTTCGCGGTTAGGAGACTTCGCACCTTTCTCAAGACCCAAAGCCTTCTTAATCAAGTAAGAAACAGGAGGCTTCCTGATTTCAAAGCGGAAGTCCTTCTTCTTCAAATCGACGTAAATCACTGCTGTAACAAGTGCATCACCCAGGCCTCTGGTTCTCTCGTTAAAAGCCTTACAAAAAGCCATAATGTTCACACCAACGGCACCAAGAGCAGGCCCAACGGGCGGACTAGGCAAAGCCTTACCAGCAACAATCTGCAAACGAATGATCTTGGAATGATTTTTCTGAGACATAAACCAAAAACTAACCCTTTAACCAACAATCACAGCAAAAAACCGGAAACAACTACGAGTGACACTCGATATCCTGCTCATCGGACACTTCTTCTACTTGCCAAAACTCAAGGTCATCCACAGTTGTCGTACGCCCGAAAATGGCAAGAGCGACACTTAGGCGACCCTTCTCTCCACAAACTTCTGTGACAGTTCCAACGAAATTAACAAAAACGCCCTCAACGATCTTAACACGATCTCCAACAGAGACACGGTGCTTCTGACTGATCTTTTCCTTCTTCTTTTTTAAATCTTGCCGCAAGGTCTCCACCTCATCTTCGGCCAGAGGAACGGGCTGCTCCCCTCCCAAAAACTCGATAACACCCTCTACGCTCTTGATGTAAGACCATGTCTCCTGGTTCATTTCCATACGCACAAGAAGGTAACCAGGCCAAATACGCTTTTCAGAAACCCTCTGCTTCCCACGACGAACTTCAGCAACTTGCTCTACTGGGAGAATCACCTCAGAAATCTGTCCGGACAAACCATAAGCAGAGCAACTTTCCTCAATGGCACGCTTCACTTTCTTTTCACGACCTGACAATACGCGGACGACGTAACAAAGCACGCTCCACCACCTCCACTAGACGAACACGAGGCCAAACAACGCAGAAAGCCCCTTTAACAACAAACTCCCCAGAAGGTCCGCCAAGTATACGCACACTGAAGAACAGAAGACAACAGTAACAACAAGGGAAACAGCACGAAGCATGCCCCCAGGAGGGACCCACACAATCTTCCTCAACTCCGACCTCAACTCTCGAGGAGAAGCGAAGCAGGAGAAAGATGACGTATCCTCCTCAAGATCTATCATTTTTGAGCGTTGCTCAAACAAGATGTGCTGACCCATTCTAAAACCAGTTCCACAAAACAAAAACTAACGAGAGCGGAGGGATTCGAACCCTCGACACACGGCTTTGGAGGCCGTTGCTCTGACCAAGCTGAGCTACGCTCCCCCAAGAACGCACACAAGCCCCATAGAACGCAGGGCACAAACGCCTCGCGCTCTAAAAGCTTGCCCCTTGCAAAGGACTAAAATCAATCTATAACCTCAATGATTGTCCCAGCTCCGACGGTTTTCCCACCTTCCCGAACGGCAAAACGCATTCCTGCTTCGAGTGCAAGCGGAAACATCAATTTGACTTCCATCTCCACATTTTCTCCGGGTAGCACCATCTCCACTCCAGAAGGCAAGGTAATTCCTCCCGTTACATCTGCAGTTCTCACATAAAACTGTGGCTTATACTTAGGCGGAATAGGCGTGTGACGACCGCCTTCTTCTTTTTTCAAAACATAAAGTGCCGCTCGAAACCTTGTGTAGGGCTTGCCACTTCCTGGCGCACACAAAACCATACCCTTTTCAACATGCTTCTTCTCGACACCACGCAAAAGAACACCGACGTTGTCACCAGCTTGACCCTCGTCCAAGTTCTTCCTAAACATCTCTACACCAGTTACAACGGAAGAACGGCTAGGCTTAAGGCCTACTATATCTACGGGGTCCCCTACCTTTACTTTTCCTCTCTCTACACGACCTGTTACGACAGTTCCTCGACCAGAAATAGAGTAAACATCCTCAATAGGAAGAGAGAAAGGCTTATCAATCTCACGAGCAGGGGTCTCAATGTGGGCGTCCACGGCCTTCATAAGCTGAAGAATAGAATCGACGTACTCGGGCACCCCTTCCAAAGCCCTAAGAGCAGATCCCCGAATCATGGGAACGTTCTCATAGCCCTTGCTTTCAAGTAGCTCACTCAGCTCCATCTCTGTTAGTTCGGCCATTTTTTCATCGACTCCTGGAGCATCCATCTTGTTGATGAAGACAACAATCTGGCGCACATTCACCTGGCGGGCAAGCAAAACGTGCTCGTAAGTCTGTGGCATTGGACCATCCGTTGCCGCAACAACGAGAATGGCACCATCCATCTGAGCTGCGCCTGTGATCATGTTCTTGATGTAGTCAGCATGTCCAGGACAATCTGCATGACCGTAATGGCGCTTTTCCGTCTCATATTCGACATGAGTCTTGTCGATCGTAATCCCACGATCCTGTTCTTCCTGAGTCTTGTCGATGTCCTTGTAACTCATCGCCTTGGACAGACCTTGTTTCGCCAGAACAGTCGTAATCGCAGCAGTCAACGTCGTCTTGCCGTGATCGACATGACCAATCGTCCCGATATTAACGTGCGGCTTATCCCGCTTATATGTCTCCTTTGCCACCTAACTCCCTCCAAAAAGAAACGCAAACCCGAATTAACACACAGCGCCTAAAGCTCCCCATCATAGCGACAGGGCATCCGCAACACAGGCAAAGCGGAAGAGGCGCCCCAAGGCACCTTAGGAAAACGCCGAAAGGCCCGGCACAAGCCCGATCCCAATATGACGCACCACAACCGAACCCCAAACACAACCCAGCCCAGTCTCCAGCACACAACAACCGCATGCCATCCGCCCAACCTAGATGCCCAAGATAGGAATCGAACCTACGACCACTTGCTTACCATGCAAGTGCTCTACCACTGAGCTACCTGGGCGCGCATTCAAAGTAATTTTGCCAATCAGTCAGCGAAAACGGCACGGACCGACGAGAATGCGCGATTCTAACACAGGCGATTCTACGATTCAAGAGACGAAAATTAGTCGTCATCTTTCCCGATAAACAATCCTTGCTTTGCTCAAATCGTAAGATGTCAATTCAATCACCACGTCATCTCCTGGATAAACCCGAATATTGCGCATACGCAGCTTGCCACTCAAGTAAGCCAAAACGTAAACACCGTTCTCTAGCAAAACCTTGAAGGTCATATTTGGCAAGGATTCGCGAACCTTACCTTTCATGCGAAACGTGTTCTCCTTAGATTCCTTTACCATGCTGCCAGCTTTGCACCCATTATGATACCCTTGATATTGACTGAAGTGGTCACGATAGCTCCGAGAGCCTCAGTGATCTTAATCAAAAGATAGCTAATTTGAAATCTTTTTAAAGAGACTCATACCCAAATCTGAGATCGAGTGACCTCAAAAACGGCTGGACAAATCCCCATGGCCTCTCCCCCCAATCCTCCAACAAAAGAAGTTGAGGACTATTTTCTTCTTTGTCGTTCCAGACAAGACCTTCTTGAAAAAGAATTTCTCTGTCTACCTTCCCTTCACGCCAAATACGACCTGCTCATTAACAAGGGAAAGCGTTTTTTCAGGCAACACGCTCCAACAGAACCCTCAGCGCTCCGCGTTAAGGGGTGCCAAAGCGAAACTTTTCTCCAAACACACATAGAAAATTATTTAATTTCCTTTTCAGGACAAAGCAACGCACTCATTTCAAGCGGTTTACTCTGCATTCTGATCGAGATTTACTCAGGATTGCCCCCGCCTGTTATCCTGACCTGCTCTCCTGATATTATCAAGAGGGTTGGCTTTCATGAATTTTTGAGTCTTAATCGAGCAAATGGACTACAGGAAATCTATTTACACATGAAAGAGCAGAGCGTTCACCTGCTAGCTTCTTTAGGAAGGGACAGCAGCCCACTCTAGAACTTCCTGTACGAGAAAGATAAGGAGCGTATTTCTGATCTCAAATGGCGTCTAGAGTAGCTTGGTTTCCTTGAGGAAGAAATGCAGTTCCATCAAAGCTTGAAGCGGTTTTGTGTACCGAGCAAAACTAGAGGGATGACAAGCTGCCCAGCTAACAAAAGACAAAAGACCGAAGGCTGCCGTCTCGACAAAGAGACCACGGGACATGTTTCTGTCAAACGGAGACTCCATGATGTCTGGGAAAAACCACTCAGCCAGACGCACACACAGACGAGTCAATGCATAGAAGCCAATGCACCAACCTGCCCAGCCCGGAACAGCAGCAGAGGCTAAAAACATCAAACAGATTCCTACACAAAAAGCAAAAACCTCCAATCCCCGCAGCAAAGGAATCCATGACGAAAACTGCCCTGCAGGATCAAGCATCAACCGTAACCGACCACCCAACTCCAAAAGGGAAGAAGCCATTAAGCAATGAGATGCGGAAACAATAATGGGACATGAGGAGAAGCAACGCTGGACAGAGGCACAAACAACCCCACCACAAGCACTCGATACCGCGGCGGCCGTTGGAATCAAACGATGTCCCAGCACCACCTGAGCTCTCTGGCTTCTACACATCCAACGAACACCCGACACCGCATATCCTAACATAACTTCAACCCTACCTTAAATCCTTTTGGTGAGATTTCCTTACAATCTGGAGGAAGGGACACTTTATCATAAAATGCAGCAACAAATCGAGAGCAAAGCGGACAACTGTATGACAAAAGAGACAAAGACTCAAACGAGAACAGCGAAAAAAGCGAGCAGAGATAATCCGACGTAAGCAGACCGTACGGCTGAAGAAACAAAACGAACAAGCGCTCTTATGTCTTGAGGCACTCCACAGCAAAAGTAGTATTCTAAACCGTAATGCAAACTACTTACCAAAACCCAAATACTAAGAAACCAAGTACCTATAGCTGCCAGTTCAAGACTCAATAAAAGACAAAGAACGGCGGAGACCCAAACGAGAACATGAGAGAGGGACCTACTCTTCAAAAAGATTTCTCTGGCTAATTTTCCTCCACGTAAGATCAAACCAGCCTCAAAGAAAGCAAGAGCTGACCCCAAACCAGAGAAAAAACAGGAAGCGATGGCTACCGACTTGGGGACAATCATCGCGGCAGAAAGCGAAGGCACGAAAAAACAAAAACTCAGAGAAGCATCCCGAAAAATAAAGCTAGCGACACGCGACATGATCAAACCGATTCCAGCACAAATTTGGAGACGTAGTTGTCAATTTTCCAGATGTTTATACATAAAAATAGAGATTTTTTGACAAAAGTTTTGTTTCTTTACACCAAAAAAGCTTTCAAAAAAAGACCAGTTTAGGCGCATGGGGACAACGCCTTAAAATTAAGGCTCTCCCCCAAGCAGTCCAAAATACGACCTACAGAACAATTAAGGAGAGACGAGGTGTCGTATTTGAAACAAACAAAAAAGAGAGAAACAAACAAGAAGGGCATGAGTTAACAAGGAAGGTATTGAGCCGTCCCTCTCAGAGACTTTAGGTACCCATTTCATGAAAACAAGTTCAAATAAAAAGTTAAATAAGATCGCAAAAAGACAGAGCAAAGCCTTCCGCACTGCCCCTAACTGCACGAATAAAAGGGCATTGGACAGTAACAAAGGCACCCCTACCAAAAAGTAAGAGAGAAAAACCAGAACGTGCATGACTCGAAACAGTGTACTTAGCCTATGGAGCTTACGCTGAATGGATGCGAAATGATCTGAGTGAGGGAAAAGGGCTCTCATATCGCTTTCCAGATGGTAAAGAAGAACTGAGCCAGCAATACCGTATTTTGCTCGACCTAAAAGACCAAGCAATCGAGAAAGCCAAATGGACTGTACCCTAGTGGCCATGTGCTGACATAAACAAGCAAAAAAGAACCTGCGTGTCATCCCAAAGACTCTCCGCACGCACCTATCGAAAGCAACACTTCTTGTTCGACTCGTGGATAAAACGTTACTCATTCAAGACCCGTTTGTCTGATCGTGGCAATAAGGACATTTTATCAAAAAAATATTTGATATGCAATTTCTTTCTCTAGTCAGATAAGACGGAGGGCAATCGCATTAAGTACGTAAAGGAGGAGATAAAGGAGTGAGTTTGTCTAAATGTCAAGCATGGAAAACAGACAATACATCGTTGTCTTTCCGCCAAAGCACGATCCTAAGAGGGATTTCTCAAAAAGAGAAAACGTGACCCCCTGGCAAATAGGCCAACGAAATAGCAGATAAACACCGGAAAAAACCGATCCATTCTCCGAAGGTTAGGAATAGTATTCTATTGTCTAAAAGCAAGGGAGTCACGCCTAAAAAGATAAAGGCAATGTACGATTCCTAAAAGGACATGTCGCTGCTCAAAAAATCCGTTTTCTAAACAAGCACCCGAACAGTTTCGGGTCATTCTCCAAAGGGTCACAAAACAGTATTGTGAAACGGATAAATTTACTAAACGATTCAGATAGTCTGATTAGCATCAGAAAGAAGACAAACCAAATATTTTACCTTCATTCCTCTTTATCTAAATGAACATTGTATCCAATTGAGAAAAAAACAGCGCCAAACAGCATACTAAAAAAGCAGAACAGGACAGAGAATAATCTTTTCTGTGTGAAGCCTGCTGAAGACCACAATCTGGAACAAAGAAGACAAGAAGAGATCCCACGCAAAGAAACAATGGTGTCCATTGGCCATGTATGCATGCTGAAAACCCCTTCCAAACAAGCAAAAAGAAGCCAAGCACTTCCACAAGGAAACTAAAAGTAGCCGCTAAAGCAATAACACAATCTAAGCAACGGGTAGTTCTAGATGATTTCTCAAAAAGGAAAGCACGTTGACAAATACTTTCCCTCATCTTGAGCCAATCATGATCCCAAAAAAAGAGCAAAGAGCACACAGCGTGAGTCACGACTCCAAACCACCCTAAAGAGCAGGCATAGACTAAAGCAATGCTTTTTACCTTCAAGGCGGTCCGATGACATGCCAAAGTTAAGAACACTTCTCTAGAAAAATCATACGCTAAGAACAATGTTCTAGAAAGGCTAAAGCCAAGATGGACTGTATTCGAGGGACAGTTAAGGCATTGAACCAATTGATTCATCATGACGGCACCTCGCTTTCAATAAGAGAATTGTGTCTAAACTTTTGCCTCAAACTAAAGAGAGAAACAGAGGAAAGCACAAAAAGTTTATTCCCGTAACGACAAAGCTGGCTAGGAATATTATTTTCTTATGTAGATCCTCTTGCCTCATCCATGTACTCCATGTCTGTTTCGAAGCAAGTTTGGGAAGAGATTCCAACAAAGTCAACAATGAACAAGTCGCCCAAAAAAACAAAATACTGCGCTGTAACAAGGAAAAAGGGAAAGAGAACAAGGAGATTAGAACGGTCAAAATGGCAACAAGGCGAACACAACACGAAAGAAAGTATCCCCCAGAGAACCAAAAAACATTCAGTTTATTTTGAATAGGAAAAGCACAGAAGTCTCTCATGATAAGAAAAGCGGCACTACTCATAGAAATAATCGCTGAGGCTAAAGCCATTACCTTCAATAAGGTGCCTGGAGAGATCACAAGCCCTGCCAAATACAGAAGTGAAGTAAGAGCATGAGAAGAAATCAGACCAATTGAGCAAATTCGATGCTGAAATTGCGGTTGTTGCATATTGTACTTAATCCAAGTAACACATTTACTTAACATGTCATCCACCTGATGATAAATAGAAAAGTTTCTGTCCAAATTTACTCATATGAAGCTTGCTCTCTGGAAAGATTTCCTATAGGAGATAGTGCAGAGATATTAAAAAAGGAAACCTAAAGGTTCTTGAATCTAGCTTGGAAAAGTGTAGAGCAAAGGTTGCATCAAGGTAGGCCAAGAGATAAGAGACGAAGTTAAAGCAGGCAAACACATCAAACCGCACCCCAAAGCCAGAGTATCGACTAACGAGTTGCAAAAGGAAGTCATCCCGACCTGTTGACTATGTTCTTCTATCCATTTCAATAATCGATTTAAGTCTAAGCCCCTGAGGGAAGTGAACAGCAAAGCTAATGCCCATAAAAATAGACATACAGTCATCTGAATCGGTTGAAAAGGAGGCTGACATACAACCAACAACACGAAGAGAGCTGTCAGTAAATGGATCAAGTCTGCAACAGCACACACTCTTTTTGTGAAAAGAACTAAATAGACATTCGAAGAGGCAACAGGAAAAAGACTCTTGGCTAGAGCAAGCATGGCCGCTAACACAACAAAAAACGATGTTACAATCGCATTAACTCTTCCGATCACTCCAGCTCTTCTTCCGGTAGAAAATTGAACACACGCGCTCAAACTGTACAGACAAGCTTGACGAACAGAGGAACTTAAAGTGAAATGTTGAAACATCGCGTTTTCCTAATGTAAAACAATAACCTAAGGGAGACGTGGAGTTGAACTCCATGCAAGAGAAACTAGAGATGGCGCTGAAATAGGAGTAAGGAAGAGGATGGCATAACGCAAGAGCAGCAGACAGTTTAAATACAATTCTGAATCTATATAACGGAAGAGCCTTGTCTTTATTGGAGCAATCACATCAGTATGAATCAAAAGGGCAAGAACACACATAGCCCAAGTGAACATAATCCCACCGCTCCCAAACAAATAAAAAGGAACTTTGGAGAAAAATAGAAAAAAGAAAACGGCGCAAATTGTTAAAAACAAAAAAAAGTTTGCAAATGCAAAAACGAGCTGCATTGGCTTAGCGTACCAAGGCTTCACCTTGCCTTGTCTAGGCTGAAATAAGATCGCAATCGCAGTCATCATTCCCAAAACAGAGAAACAGGCAGCAGTAACAGCGTAGACTTTGTCTAATAAATTCCCCCCAACAAAAGGAATGGCTTGTAAACAACCACTCACACCGTAAAGCGTACAAGCAACAACGCTGGGAAGAAAGGGCTGAAAAGCCTTACATAAAGAAGCCATATTGATCACATTCCATCTATTTCTACATAGAGCCAATTCCCCGCCATTCTAACATGGAACAAATTAAAATTAATATTTTCTTCTAATAAAGTTATTATACTGGTCCAAACCGTAAAATTGTAACAACCTGATCCAGGAACCTGCTGCCCAAAGCAAAATAAGGCAAAGATATCCTATTGACAGACTTGAAAAGAAAGAAGAAAGCAGAACAAAACCAATAACTAAGCCAAAGACTCGACCCTTTTACAAATGAGGCACCATATACGCAAATACTTAAGAAGAAGCCAAAAAATCAGCCAACATAAACATGGAACGGAGGTCTCGATACAAACGGAAAGATTGCATATCCTTTCCAAGCATTTACGGCCTCTGAAGAAAGAGATTCTACCGAACAAGTTGAATGATCATTTTATGACAAATCAAACTCAGAGTAGAGAGTAGAGTGGTCGCAACCCACAAGGGCAGAGCTAGACATTTGAGATGGACTTTATCATTCAAAAAAACAGACAAACAGCTCCAAGACCACAAGAAGAGAACAACGACTTCTAAGATTGGGATATGAAAAATAGAACAAATAGTCGTAAAAATTAGGCATATTGCTAGCAAAGAAGTAAAAAACTCAGCAACCAAATCGACATAGGTAAAAAGAAGCAATTCTCGAAAGGATTTCGTCTGAATAGACTCTAGAAATTTTCTTATCTGAAGGCAAACGGCCCCAACAATCGTGAGAACAGCGACGCCTACAACAGTACACAATAACCCGGTATGACAGACTCTAAGGTGCGAAAAATAAACAGCAGCACTCGCTCCGTGGGCTAAGATTCTACTCACACAGCCCATACGCGCTGCATATTGTCTCCTACATTGAGCAGCCTTGCCCTTCACCCAATTTAAACATGACCCCGACACAATAACCTCAAGCGAGAACAAAACCGGAGAGTATTATGTCATAAATTTTTTATTACAACTATTTTAGAGAGGGCGGGTAAGGGGGCGTGCGAACAAAAAGTAGAGAGAAGACGCAGCAAGAACTACTACAAGCACAGCCAAGGCCAAATAAGCATATTTTTTTCCAGCAAAAAAACACTTGCCCTCAGCAACAGCTATTCACCTAAACCAACTCTAACTAAAACCGCCAAAACCCACCCACCTCTCTTCATTCAGAGGTATGGATTACCCCAAAGCCCAATAACAGCAAGCTTCATTAAGGAGAGGGGAAAAGAGGAACAGTCAAGAATAAAACAAAACGGATTGCAATCAACACTGTTAAAAGAGCAATTGTCGCGGACAAACAAGTTTGGCAACCCTCCTGCAAATCTTGGTACTTCAAATCGGCCCAAATGTAGAGAAGGGCCCATGCGAGTAATAAGCATGCACTCCCAAGCCCTAACCCAAAAACAGGACTCAATAGCGAGATAAAAGCCACTACAGCAATCCAAGCTTTTACAAGAACGGCAAGCCAAGTAAATGAAGAACTGAATTCAGTGAACCTGTTTCGTAAACTCTGAGTAGAAGCTAAAAGCCGAGATAGACTAATCCATTTTCTTTTTAAGCTACCTTCAACCAGATCGTTCACGCCAGAACTAATAAGAAGCGCTGAGGATAAAAACAATGATGCCCCCAGAGCGACTGAGGAAACACGAGGGACGTTTCCAAACAACACATGCCCGCATGCGATCTTCTGTATTGGACGCAAAAACCATTCACAAGAATGACAGAGCCTACCAAGACGACTACCCTTACCAAGGTATCCTTGTACCAAACTTGCCATGACCCAATTCCCTTAGGCAGAGACAAACAAAGCGCCATGTTATCACGATAAAAATTTCATCTCTACGTAAAGAAGCAAGACCAAGACAATTCAGCCAATCAAGGAAATACCTCGATAAAGAGCTCAGTCCCAAGAAAATAGGCCAGAGGAAATCCCTAAAATGTCAAGAGGACTACCCAAGCACACAGGACACAACGGAGAAGATTCCTGACTTTTTGAAGTACATCACACAATCAAAGTAGAACAACCCAAAACAAAAGCATCTTGCAAATGGTCCAAGACCTATTTCTTTTATATTAAAGACAAACAACCCAAGCTTTGTATAACAAAGTCACACTAGCTCTTCTCAGTAAGCAGATCTGTGAAAAACGGCCCAACCCCTTTGATCTTGGCATAGAAATTAAAAAATTAATGTGATATTATGTCTCAAATAAAATATCATCACTCCGCAGCTATGACGAAACTCTGTTCTCGGGCTTCTCTAAGAGATTTAAAAGAGAAAATCAGACAAACAACTATCCCCTTTGTCTCTTCTGCTATCTTGGGGACAAATCTGCGTTCTCTCTCTCATGTAGCCATGTCCATGAACGACACCCGAGCTCGATATATAAGCGTAATAACCTTTAGCTTGTTTTTTTTCTTCTCTGGAATACTTTACGATTACTGCGGCTATTCCTTTCCTGAGAAGATCCAGAAAATCTTTCAAATGATTTCATTCCGTACAAGCTTTCCTATTTTCTCTATTTTGTTCAGTGCCTTTATTAGTATATCTCAAGGTTGGGCCATAATAAACTGTGTATCTCTTCTTATATCCGGCTCTTTTCCTCTCCCCTATTTTTTTGGTTTACTAGCGTACATTATTGCTTCTTACTTTGCTCAAAGATCTAATTTTGATCCTTTTGGTTCCATAATGCGAGACTCTATGTTATCAAAAACACAAGCAAGCACAGACAGGATAGAACCCTCGCTCAGAACGGCTCCACCAACATCTGTTTTTCTTTGTGTGCTCATGCAGCTCTTAGCTGTTACGGCTTATTTGTTTTGCCACAATATTTATCTTCCTCCTAGATAGTGCCCTTTAATGATTGGAAAGGAAAATTCAATGATCATCTCTCGAAGAAACCGCTATCTGGAATATCAGACAACTTTAGCAATGATCTTTCCCTTTCTACATATAGCCAAAGGGCTGTTCGCTGTCATACAGCTTATTCAGTGCAAAGCTCTTAAAAGCTTGTCACAAATTTTATTCGGAGCCTCCTTTACGTATACAGGACTCAGACTATTAATCAATCTCCTTCCAGAAAAGGTAGAAAAAAAATTCCTCTCGCATTTAGATGCGCAGACGTCCCTCCTCAATAGCTCATTGCACTTTGCCTTCTTACTTGGCTCTTTTGCTTTTATGATTTCTATTTTCTTCGTACCTTTATCTGTTTTCGTCCTTTTAGAAAAGGGTGCTTTTGATTGGTGCACTCTTTCTGGAACTGTCTCTTTCATTCTCTCGTTTGCTTTCGCAGCTTTTCACAATTTTGGCATTTTTGCAGAGGTAACAAAAACAAGTGAGGAATACCCTGATGTTGATCCAGAAAAAGATCTTTGTCCTATTTCTCAAGCTATTTTTTATTTCTTCCAATGGTGTACAAAAACAGTTATCGGAATGGCATTCATTACCACTATTTCCATTTTTGGTCTCTTTTTCTCACCCAATTTCTTCTACCTAAAATAAGTAAAAAAAGAGCCATTTGTTTTTTAGAAAAAAGAAGGGAGTCCTACCTTGTCAAGTTCGTCTGCACCTCAATTCACTTCAAATAAAAGCGTTTCTTTTGTGCTTCTTCCTTCCTTCCTTCACTCTACAAGGAGTTGGCTAGAAGTGGCTTATACAGTCCGCTCCGTTTTTTTAAAACGTTGTTGCTTTTTTGCAGCCTTTGCTTCTGGCTTCTCAACGATTCATTTGTTGTTAGATTTATTACCAAGCCAAATTTCTGCCTCTTTCTTCTATAAGAGGACAGAATCTGGAAAGGAAGAGGAGAATCTTCTTACTTTTTTTTCTCTTTTTGGCACCTTGCTCCAAATTGCAACCTCTTTTGTGTTCATGATATCCTCTGTCTTACACCTCATCATGGCCCCTTCATTCTCGTTGGCAACTTTCATAGGTATCCTCTGTTACATTCTCATTTCTTTTTTCTCCTATTCGCATGAGTTTGGAGTTTTAAAGCCTCCTGCAGAGAGAGGGCAGGAAGATCAAGTCTCCCAAGAACCGTGTTGTTTTTGTAAGACTGTCATGGGTATTTTTGAATTTCTTCTTTATCCTGTTTCTGAGCTTATTAGAAGATTGACGGATAAATACATTTCACCCAGCGAGACCTCTACTGCTTCTTTGGACCAACAGATTGAATCTATTTGCATTTGGGGTAAAGAGTCCACTTGTGGAACATTAGTCTTTTGTATGCTTTCTTTGTTCAGCTTTCTTTTTGCACCCAATCCATGGCTGCCTACAACAAAGAACAGTTTTCTCTTGGTAAGAAGTTAAACCAGCCAAATCCTTAAGGAAGACAAACAAACCACAAGAGAAAATATGCGCATCAAGCGAACTGAAAAGTTGATCTCTTCTTCGAAAAAGACGTCAAGCGGAGCGAGGTCTAACCAGTCTCCTAAGAGAATAAGTAAAAAGCATAAGCAGTAAAGAAAAAGAAAGGCTTTTTCTACACATAGAATAACTGGAGCCAAAACAAGTTGGAAACAGGCAAGTACAGCATAACCCACAAGAACGTATCCGCACATTTGCATAAAGGTACGTATCGAACTATCCCCGACTTCTTTTCCTATAAGATGAGAAAAAACGAAAAGAGAAAAGACACCAGAAGCAAGACAGCTTGTACATAGTGCAATCTTTCTTAAGAACAAGGCCTGAATACGAAAACAATCGTGTAACAAACGTGAAGAAGTAGCAATCGAAAAACAAAACGCCGGGAGAAAAGCTAGATCTAGGTCCACTGAGCAAGGCATCTTTAACCTTCTAAAAAGAAAAGTTTATTCAATAATCAACGAGAAGGGGATATTTTTAGCTTTCTCAAGGCTCGAGTCTAGTTAAAACAACGAAGCTGCTTCTTACGCATCACTACCTTCGGAGAAGTAGTTTTCTTCTTGACGACGTTTGTTATATTCGTCTTGAAGCGATTGAGCAACTTTCTTAGCTGCCTTTTTCACTACTTCAGAGGAAGTAAGCTGAGCCACAGCAGCACCTACACAGAGCGACGCCACAGCTTCAGAAGAGATCAGTCCTTTGGGATGATTCTTCTGTTCCTCTTTCTTATCGTTCAAATCTGAAAGTGTCTTAGGTGCAAACAAAAGAGATTGGAAAAACAATTTTTGCATCACAAAAGCTGAAGCAGCTCCTAACACAGTAAAAAATACACTTTCTTTAGGTAGTTCAATTTTTCCTTTAATCGAAAGAATAAGGAAAAGTGCGTAAAGCATACTCCATGTGCAAGTCCAAATTCCAAGTAGAGCAAAAAGCAAACTTTCCAAAAAGGCCACTGTGGCGGATAGAAGAAGAAATCGATCTGTTTGTGCCAGTAAAGAGGCCTTCCAAGAGTCAGGACAAGGAAAGACTAAACAGACAATTTGAAGTACAGGATGAAAAAGGAGTAATGCACCCACTAAAGAAACACAAACTGTAGAAGCTGGAAGGCGCACACAAGAGCGAACAGCGAAAAGTGAGCACGAAAAACCAAGGGCACGTAAATCAGGAGAAAAAGAAGTTGAGAAATGGCGAAACATGTGTAGACCAGAAACTGCATTAAAACGAACCAAAAAGTAAAACATTATTTTTGCAATAATGCCAGCTTTTATCAATTTGTTTTTCTACTAGCCACACCAAGGAAATTGTTTCAAAAAAGAGGGTCGATTTTCGATGAAGAAGCGGATATCGGGAATGCCATGAAGAAGCAAGACGAGTCTTTCCAAGCCAAACCCCCATGCAAAGCCGGAATAAACCTCTGAATCAATCTGACCCTGTCTCAAGACATTAGGGTGGATCATACCAGCTCCTGCTACCTCTAACCAGCCAGAGCGTTTACACGTAAAACAACCATGGCCACCACATAGGAAGCAGAGAAGATCGACTTCAAGACCAGGTTCTACAAAAGGAAAGTAGCTGGAACGAAAACGCAACTTGGTAGGTCGTCCAACAAAAGAAGAGAAAAAGAACTCCAGAGTAGCAAGCAGATCACCTAAACGTACCTCACGATCCACATAAAGCCCCTCAATCTGATGGAAAACGGTCAAAGAACGCGAAGAAATCTCCTCGTTTCTGAAACACTTGCCCGGAACAACAAACCGAAGAGGCGGTCGGTGGGCACGCATGAGAGAGACTTGAGCACTCGAGGTTTGGGATCTTAAAAGGGCTCCACCCTCTAAATAATACGTGTCTTGTTCAAGACGAGCAGGGTGATCTTTAGGAAAGTTAAGCACATCAAACATCATCTCTTCTGTGCCAATCTCTTCTCCAAAACGAATGACAAACCCCATGGAGGCAAGAATATCCAAAGCCCGCATCATCGAGGCAACAAGAGGATGCTCCGTTCCACCTCCCTTCCGCCGACCTGGAAGGGTTACGTCAACACGCTCTGCAAGAACCTTCTCTTTTTGCTCTTTCTCCTGTAAAACGATCTCTGCCTGAGTTATTTTTTCTTCTATCCAAGCCTTCTGCTCATTGACAGCTTGGCCGGCAGTCAGACGAGCAGAAGCTTCCAACTGACCAATCGCGCGTGTAAGAAGAGCCAGAGGGCCTTTTCGACCTAAAAAGCGCACACGCAAACCAGACAAGACCTCTCGGTCCTCCTTTGTACAAGAAAACTCTAAATGAGAAAACTGACTATCAAAATCAGAACGCTCCTTAAGAACAGCCTCTAAAAAGGAATCGAGAGAAAGAGGAACTTCCATAAAACAAAGAACTACAGCTTTAAAGCAGATTGAGCTTGCTGAGCAAGCTGCACAAAAGCGGCCCAGTCATGTATGGCCATCTCGGAAAGGAGCTTCCGATTTAAGTCACATCCCATTTTGCCCAAGCCCGCCATGAACGCAGAATAAGAAAGTCCACACATCCTGGAAGCAATTCCAATACGCACAATCCACAAAGAACGAAAGTCTCTCTTGCGCAACTTCCGATGCTCCGTTGCATAAGCCTCCGCTTTCATCACAGCATTCTTGGTCACGCGCAAATGGTTCTTACGGTCTCCCCAGAAGCCCTTCGCTGCCTTTCTTAATCTTTTTTTTCGTTTTTTGCTTGCAACAGCACATGTCACTCGAACCATTTTCTCTTCTCCTCATCCCACAAACTTAATGACAACACATGAGCTGCTTGAAAACACTCTCCAAACCACCTTCGATAAAAGCAGGACGACGAAGCTGCCTCTTCCTCTTAGGGGATTTCCCACTCATCAATTTTCGTCGACCACATCTCGCGTGCTTAAGCTTTCCTGTCCCTGTAAGACGCACCTTTCCAGATACAGCCTTCCGCGTTTTCATTTTCGGCATCACATTCCCCCCAATACTTAACTCTCATCATGCGCTTTGTGGAGACCTACATCGAGAGCCTCTCCTTCTTGTTCGTCTGGACGCGTCCTTCGTTTCTTCAAGTCAGGGCTAAGAGCAATAGAAAGAGAACGACCCACCATAGCCAAAGGGACATCCACAGACGAAACATCTGACAAGTCATCACAAGCCGACTTCATGACTGCCATACCGATCTCAGAATGGGCCATTTCACGAGCACGAAACATACAGGTAATCCTGACCTTATGCCCCTTTTCTAAGAAGTCACGCGCACGACGCACTTTGATCTCCAAGTCATGCCCAGTAATATTCGGCCTCAACTTAATATCTTTGACCTTTGCACTCTGCTGACTCTTTCTGCTTTCGCGCTCTTTTCGACTCCTATTGTAACGAAACTTCCCCAAGTCCATGATTTTGCAAACAGGAGGGTCCTTTTGGGGCTCGACCTCAACAAGGTCAAGTCCAAACTCCAAAGCCTTTTGCAAAGCATCACGCGAAGACATCAAACCGAAATTTTGACCTTCTGGACCGATAACACGGACGAGCCGAGCTCGTATTTCCGAATTAGATCGCAAGGCAAGCGTGCTCAAATTGATTCTCTCCTCATTGCTTCGACCAACAAAGACATCTGATTCCTCAAGACAAAGTCCACAAACTGTTCTTTCTTCCACCCATTCCCGTCTTCTCGTCCATCGAAAACGGAACAGATCTCTCCTAACACATCCTCAATGCACACATAGCGACACTCCCGGTCTGTACTGCTGTCCACCCAAGATAAATCCCTCACCTGATCATTCCATTGCACAGACAAAGAGTTTTCTTCCAATTTGTTAGCACAATGGACAAGAGCAGGCAAAGACTGCTTCTGAGAAACAAACAAACGAATCATACCTGGCAGGGATGTCACAGCCTTCAATCCACCAAAAGAGAGAAGAGAGACTAGACTCTCCAAACTGTGAAGCGGCTCAAACAAAACCCACCACAAAGATTCCTCAGTTCGACCAGAAGACACCTTGGGTAAAGGAGCAAATCTCACACGGCCCAAGGGCCAAAAACGACCCAGGCAGTCGAACCCTCTCCAGGTGTACCCCGCAAACCGTTCCTGTCCAACACCCTCAAGATATTCCGAAAAGACCCCGATCCTATTCCACAAGTCCCGTAAGTCAAATGAAGAAAAGTCCACAGACGGGACACAGCAAAACGATAGATTGAGACCGAGACTTGAAGCAAGGCGTTGGAGGATGTGAAACACTCTCCGTAATTCTAGCACTAGACCCTCTTTTGTACAAAAAACAGAAGCAAAAAAAACATGGCTAAATTCCAAGCAAAAGAGTCCCCATGCCGAGGAAGGAGGGAACACTTCAGATTGATAATGATGAAAACTAAATACAGACCAACCTCTTTGCCTTCCCTGGGTTTCCCACAAGACAAAATGATCAAGCGGAAACGAATAATCCAACTTCAATCTTTCGAACTCAGAAGAGCGACCAACTTCCCTAATCCAAGTCGGATAAAAACCAATTTTGCGGAAGACCGTTGCGAGCCAATCCATCAAATAAGTTAAAAAAAAGGATCCTTTTTCTAGCGGAAGCGCCCGACGCTTAGCTGCATCATATTGAAAAAAGGACTCACAACGCACGAAGCCTCGTCTGCAGCGTAAGTAAGACTTCCTCTGTCCGGAACAAGAAGGGAAAACGGCACGCACTCTGTAACAAGTCCTTTCTTGGAGGTGCGAAGCCCAACCATATTCCAACTCGAGCGAAACAAAACGCAAGGGCGAAGGATCTTCTGCCAGGGGCCCTCCAGTGTAATCGTACCTGCCCTCCAGTTCAACCATGTACAAGAGGTCTTCAGGAGACCTTCTTTCGATAACACGAGCAAGAAGGCTCTGCCCTACAGACTTTGCCCAAAGCATCGCATTCACCTTGGGCTGTCTAATCAGACGAAAAGAAGGAGGATGAAGGCAAAGCTGCCTAAAAGCCTCCTCAAACCATCCGATTTGGGTTTCTGCCAAAGGATCCGGACAAACAAACTCATAACAAACAGAATTGCCAAAAAATTGTCCTCCTAGAAGCTGCGCACGAGGACAGAGTCGTGATACAACAGAGCCCAACAAAACAAAGCCAAGTCTCAAAAGGGAAGGATCTTCTAGAAGTTCGGGAACAGGAACCATCTTCTTTGCCGAGATAACAGGCCAATGGGATATAGCTGACTCGAACAGCCGACCTCCACGATGTCAACGTGGCGCTCTAACCAACTGAGCTAATATCCCACAAGAGCGACCTATTCTGAACAGATAGAAACAATTAAGGCAATTGAGAAGAAACACAACTTGATTTTCCTTCAGAGAGAATTTGATAAATCTCCCAACACGTCCAGCTTGATCCAAGACGGTGTCCCCTTCTTGGATCATGAAAATCTGAACCACCTGTGCCATAGAGCTGACGGGATTGGGCCCACTTTTCCCATCTCTCTCCAACATGATGTCCACCGTGACTTAATTCAACTCCATCAAAAGGAAGAGACAGGAAAGAGCTCTTTAGAAGGCTTTTGTGAAGCGTGTGCGGATGAGCTAGCACAGCAAAAGCTCCACAAGAATGCAAAAGGTCAATACCTTGACGAACATCTGGAAAAGCAAGAGCAGGGGGAAGAGGGCTAACAGAAGAGCTTAAAAAACGAGCAAAAGCATCTTGAGCATGATAAGCCAATCCTTTTTCAACTAAAAACTTAGCTAAATGCAAACGTGTTACAAGAGCTGCGGGTTGATTTTCAAAAAACTCTTTCCGAAAAACATTCGGAAACCGAAAGGTAGATTCCCATCGATCAAAATAAAAATGGATTCTTTTGATACGCACGGCGGCATACTGTTCGCACCATACCTTTAGTAGAAGATGGTTCGGGTCAAATCCATATCCCAAAAGATGCACATCGTTTCCACCATAACTACATGACAGTTCAACCCCAGGAAGGATATGCAGATCGGCTGGACACGAGTCGAAACAAGGGTCCGAATATGCGTCTACTGTATCGTGATCTGTGATTGAGAGGCCTTTCAGACCCACTTTGACCGCCTCTTCCACTAATTTTCTAGGTGACCAAACTCCATCAGAATAAATGGAATGTAGATGCAGATCAGCTTTCGCTTGCATCAGCGGCAGGTTCTCCTTCTTTTTTCTCGATGCTCTCGAAAAGGCGAAACAAAATACCATGGATAAAAGCAGCGCTTTGTTGCCCTGTAAATTTTTTTGCTAGACGACTAGCCTCGGATAAAAGAATGGGATCGACAAGAGAGTTTCCGTACAACTTTTCAAAAAGAATAATCCTTAAAATTGTTTTCTCTGTGTAACCGATCGACTCCCATCTAGACAGAGAGCTTGATCGAATCATCCCATCTATCTCATCAATTTTTTGAGCCAACCGACAAGCTGTCTCTACATTGTCCCGCACATCACGAACGGGAATACGCAGCTGCTCAGCAATCAAATCTACAAGGTATTTCTCGTCCTGAGGTCCCCAGACAGCGGCATGAACAAGCAAAAAGAGGGCTTCGCGCCTTTGAGCAAAAGAAGCAGGCATAGACTCCGTATTGGCTGATCCATCCAATCCCTCGAGTATACAAGTAAAAGAATCCTAAGCGTAGGAAAAGTTATAGCATCCATCTAGGTCTTGCTCCAGAGTCTGTAAAATACTGTCCCACCAAGCATCTGGAGAGGGGGAGAGGGTAAGGATGATCGAATCTAGCTTCTGAGTTAGATCCCGATAGACTCCGACAAGGTCTTGCTCTTCTAGATTTGGCTGAGCACGAACATGCTCTGTCAATTCAATAGCATCAACTTCTAAGTTTTCCTCATTCGAGTCGATCCCTTCTCCTTCAAATTTTTCATCAACTTCGTATGGATTAAAGGGTTGAATTTTAAAAGGGTATTGAGCCCCAAATACACGATCTTCACCTGCATCAACTGTTAGCAAACCGGTAAACTCTCCAATAGGAGCATCCGTCAATTTGAAACGGACACGACTACTGGAAAGAGGGAAAAGAAAACCATCTGGAGAAGGAGGTGTTACAAAAACGACCTCTCCTTCCCCATTAATGAGTTCAAGAACGATCTTAGGCCTAAGCACGGTCTCCCCATTGTTCTCTATGTGGAACCAACAGAAACGTTCCTCAAGCTTCTCCTCTAAGCCATGATCTGGAATAGTAATACTGGCTTCCGCTTCGCCTTTTACATTTCCCAGAATGATTACAGCGTAACGCACAATGGTTGCCAATCCCATCCCTTGTTTCGTTGGTTTATAACGAGGTTCTGGAGAGATCAAAAGAGAGGACCAATAGGCACCAGGAGGTTTTTCTTCTTCAGTGAAGGCAACTTCGTAAGGAACAATCCTCTGTTCTCCCGCTCCCAAAACAAAGGAAGAGGCACCAACAGTTAACCAAGTTGCTAAAGAACGATCATGCGAATTAGGAGGATCAAAAGCCACTTGACCATTGAAATCTGTCCGATAATCGCAAATCTCAATCTTCACCATGGTCTCTTCCAGTCCCATATTGGTAATGGTCACTTGACCGGAGATTCTTCCGCCCTTTTCGAGGGTATATTGATGGACAAGATCCTCAGCAACGTTGATCCCTGCAGAGAGACTCCCAGAAAGCGTACACAACAACGAAACAATCAAATAACGCCAAGATTTCCACATGTCATCCTCTGGATAAACGAACAGACAACCATCTAGAACCGACATTACACATAGTTTTTATTTTAAATAGAATTCTTTCACTAATTAATCATTTTAACCTGTTTCTTCTTAGGATAAATTTGCCAGCTAATCGTTTGAGTCTCTCCAGGCTGACATTCAAGAATGACACCTTCCGTGGCCAAAGAGGTCGTATCTCTTGGAAGATCGCTTGGAAGGAGGATGATTTTCCATCTCCCTGGGTGAATAGGCGTAATTTCAAAAGCTCCATTGGGCCTTGTTTTGACAAAAACAGGAGCCCCACCATCAAGCGGGGTAGCCATAATGGTTAAACCGGCTGCACCACCCATAGAAAAAAAACTTTCCTCCTGAGGAGATCCCTTGACGGTCGACATCACTGCACTTTCTCGACGCCCAAACAGCTCTAAGCTTCCCTTGATAGAAGCGGGTCTTGAAACATAGAGGTCCTGAAGACGATTTTCTCTAGGAGAGAGACGCAAGACTTCAAATGGAAGTGGCATGTCAATCCAATGGGGTGTTGTGCTTTCAAGCTTAAGAGTATATTCTCCAGCAGGAACGCCAAGAAAAACGTAACGTCCCTTTTCATCTGTCATAGTGCGATAAGAGCCCAAAGCCACAATAAAACGTTCCTTTTCTACCCGTGTTTCCTCGTACTGTTCCTTAATGTGACCAGAAAGAAAAGCGACTTGGCTCCACTTAAAAATGACCCCAATAGGACGAGACCAAGAGAAACGAACGGACCAACGGGATGTCAAATTTGTCACACTCATGCTTCCATTGAGCTTAATCATATGGGGATACCATGAGTCAGGAGACCCCCATTCACAGCTGATATTGATAAGACGTCTACGATAGGCACCAGATGTGCCGATACCAACAGCTAAACCATAAGGAAATTGGTGCACTGTATTGGAATAGCCAACGTTCCCGTAAAAACGTTTTCGTGGTGGCTGTTTGGTGAAGTCATAACCCATTTTAAATCCGAAGAGAAAGCGACCGTCACTATTCCGCTCCTCCAAATAGCCATTTACGACAAGGTCAGCTAAAGGAGCCTCCCACAAAGAAATGCGTTGTTCCTCGTTATAAATCATCGCCGCGCAACGAGCGTCAAACGTCCCTATGGGGATCCTCTTAAAAATAAAAGGCTGAAATACAACTAGTTCACTTTTGTCTTTGCCCTCAAATGTTTCCATAATCCTTTGCTCATGAATGACAGTCGAACCGAAATCAAATCGACCCCGATCAGTACGATGTTCCCAATGCAAATTGGTCACGTAAAGGGTATTATGAAAATCTGACCCTGCAAAATCGCCTTCTCCCGGTTCTACCTGTTCATCCCAAACAAAACGACCTGAAACGGTAGTTGTCTGATCATTCCAACTAAACTGCCCTTCTGAATGTGCTACTTCTTTGTAACTAGCTGGAAAGTCTTTGCCATTCAACGAAACCAAACCATATCCACTCAAGCCCCAATTCGTGCGAAAACGACCAGACAGACGATAGGCGAAAGCACGAGGCCTCTTTTCTTGTTGCATGGAGTTGGCCCACTCTCCATCGATTTGACCAAGTTGATGACGTGCCTGAAATCCTATACCCATGAGGGACCGAACAGGAAAGCTTCTGACTTCTGGATTCGTATCTGTTTGTGTATAGACCTTTTCCAGTAAGGAGAAGGTCAAGGTACATTTTTCTCGCTCATAAGCAGACCGCATCCCAGACCAAACGTGAGCTGGGTCTGTATCTTGCTGTGAACTAGAAGAGAGCTCCTTCCATAGTCCCAGGCGAATTCTCCAGTGGGGAAGACCACAGTAATCTCCATGTATGCCACGCCCCCGTGCAGGCAGCAATTGCATGCCCAGCCCGAGTTGGTCTCCATCTCCAGTAAAGAATCGGATTTTTTCATTGAAAAGCTCAAGACTATACTTTTCAATCGAGCGTTTAAGTACGCCCCCAACGAGATCCGATGTCCCGACGAGATTGTAGCGCAGACTCATAGTGGGAGTCACTCCCCCTACTCCTGCTAATTCCATCTTAGTTACTGTTCTCGATCGATCGACCTCACTCATCAAAGTAAGAATAGACGGAATCACATTATCAGAAGGAAGAGGTGAGGCACCTTTTCCAGGAATCAAATTCGTTGTCACTAAAAAAGTTGCTAAAGTATTTCCTGTGACTCGATCCTCAAGAAAAACCGTAAAAGCAAAAGTGCGCGCAACAACAATTCTTTCCTTAAAAGAAATGTGAACACAAATTTCCTTTTCTTCATTAGGGGCAAGGTCAAAAGTAGAAGGAGAAAAACACGCTTCTTGGCGAATAGCAGTTAACTGTTGATGAGGAATAATTGTCCTATAGACATTCCCCGTGTTGTGAACAGAAAATGTGAAGTGTAAGCCGTCATCAGGATCAATATAAAAGGGAACAAAGCCGAGATGCGTTGCGATCGAAACTTGTTCTAAAACCTCAACGACAACAGGAATATCAAGGATACGAACTCCTTCGGAAAAAACCGAAAAAACCAGAGGGTATGTGCCTTGAACGGTGTCCGGAGGGACATAGAAAAAAGCAACCTCGACTTTTCCTGAAAAGGGACCCGGAGCAATTTCAGTCGGGCTTTGCAAGATTTTCCATCTTTCAGGACAAGAAACCTCGCAGGTGTAAGGCCGATCATCATAACTCGTACAAGACAGCCACAGACGCACCCGCAAAGTTTTCCCAGGCAATGTAGCTATGACGGACTCTAATGACCGACCCGTCAACCTGTCTTGAGCGCATGCTGTTCCTGGACTAAAAAGAACCAAAGTCAAGCACAGGCCCCAAAGTCTCATTCGTTTCCCTCTTCTTCGGTCTCATTCATGACACCTTACAACAGGTTCCTTCTCCCCTTCTATGACCTTCTTAAAAATTTCGAATGGATGACAAGCTTTCATTTGCTCTCGACGAAAAGAAAGAGAGACACGTGTGTACAAACTAGTGGTTCGAATGGTGGCGTGCCCCAAAAGAGATTGAATGACGCGCAAGTCCATTCCTTTCTCCATCCATTGTGTTGGTTTATAACGAGGTTCTGGAGAGATCAAAAGAGAGGACCAATAGGCACCAG
>NZ_QQBG01000008.1 GCF_003339615.1 Candidatus Similichlamydia laticola | reverse complement strand
GAAAAACTTCAACCAGAAGTCCTCAAGAAATCCAATATTCAGAGACCCTATATTCGATTTCAATCTTCCAAAAAAAATTCGGGCGAACGAGTTTTACTTTTGAAACAAGCCTCCTATAGCTACGGTCAAGAAACTGTTCTCGACAATGTTTCTTTGGAGATTTTGCGAGGAGAGCGCGTTGTTGTCATTGGAAACAATGGTGCCGGGAAAACAACACTTCTCAAGCTGCTGGCTTCTGTCCATGTTCCGACCTTGGGACAACTTGAAATTGGACACAACGTGCTCCCTTCTTACTTTCCCCAGAGTCACCTTGATGCAATTGGTAAAGATACGGACATGTCCATGTTCGAATGGCTAAGGAAACATAACACCTGCGCCACAGACCAGATGTTAAGAGAAGCTTTGGGAAGGATGCTATTTTCTGGAGACACACCACAAAAAGCCATTCGATCTCTTTCAGGAGGTGAAACGGCTCGCTTTGTATTAGCCCACATGACCCTACAGGAACATAACTTACTCATTCTAGATGAGCCCAATAATCATATGGATATTGAGTCAGTTGTAGCCCTGGCACAGGCTTTACGAGACTATAAAGGGACCGTCGTTGTGTCCTCCCACGACCGAGACCTGATTGAGTCTGTTGGAACGAAAATCGTCTCTATCGAAAACAGACAAGTCACGGCTTTTTCTGGGACCTTCGAAGAATGGACAGCCGACCAAAAGGGAAAAAAGACAAAAAAATAAAAAGGTGCACTGCGAAGAAGATAAGCCGGATCCTGTCTGACTCCCAAGGGAGTCGGACTGTCATTCCTCTAGAGACCTTGTCACCAAGATCTTCGAGCAGCTCCTAAAGGATCATCCAAGGAGGCATGGATTTTTCTGATCCTTATGAAACAAGGAGCCTTGCTTTCAGTAGGGTTTGCTCGAAACGAACATTACTGCCCGTCCTCTCACCGTCTTCACGGTAAGCCTTTCACCCTTATTCACGGGGGTAACCCCCCATGAACGGAATGCTCTCTGTTGCACTTTCCGTGGTCTTACGACCCCCAGCCATTAACTGGTACCGTTCCTCCTAAAGTCCGGACTTTCCTCCCGGCGGGCCTTCAGGCCCGCCCGGCGACAGTCTTTCCTTCCCAGCGCACGGGCCGGACTATACACCAGACTGAATACGCCGTCGACGTTTCTTTGTGGAAAGAAGATCAACGCTCTCTTCAACATCTTGCCAGTAATGGATTCGAGAACAGTGCTCACAAAAGACAACACGATCAGCTCTCCGCACAAGATTCTCATGTTGAGCTGTAACGAGGATATTACAACCACTGCAAGCCCGATTCTCGATCGTAACGACGACACTATCTCCCTTATGTCGAATAAGGCGTTCATACAAGGGGAGGATCTCAGGTGATGCCGAGGCAGCTAATTTCTCCCTTTCCGTCTTAAGAGTGCGTCCCTCCTCATTGATTTGAGAGACAGAACGCAAGATGTCCTCTTCCATCGATTGCAAATTGATATTGATCTCCTGAAGCGTCTTCTCCATCGAATCAGCAGCTTCCTGCTCAACCTGTCTCTTCTCCGTCAAGACGGTAATCTTCTGCTCTGTCTGCAACTTCTCTCTTTGTAACTGCGTAATGGCTTGGGCTAAAGCGTTGAAATCCTCAACTCGTTTTGCCAAATCTTGATGCTCTTCGAGCTTCTCCATCTTTTTAACGAACTCAGCGATCTCCCTGTTGTACCTCTTGAGCTCCTGCTTAATGGTCTCGATCTCCCCTTGGCAGACAGAAAGTTTCCCTTCAATGCCTTGTTTTAGCTTGAGCAAGGCCAGGAGCTCTTGGTGCTTGGCCTCTTTGAGGCGGATAAGACGGATCATCTTTAAGTCGAGATCCTGAATTTTAATAATTTTTTTCAGAGCATCGAGCATAACAAACCTAAACGAACACCATACACACCGTAAGCAGGGTAGCAAAAGTTAACAGGTGCTGCTATTTGAATCTAATAGAAAAGTTGAACAACCCCACGGATTTCAATGCTGGAAGATGCCTCTCTATCGAGAAAAATATACCCCTTTTCTAATCCTGTTTCGAAAGAATCAATTAGAAAAAAACAACTCTACCCTACCGGTTTCCTCCCTTTATGCCTCCCATCCTCTTAAAAACGCTCTAACTGAATCGCACAGATGACAAACAATACCGATCTTTCTAAAACGCGACCGACTCTTTCAGTTGAGCAGAAACTTCTGTCACTTTCTCTTGTCCTAGAGAAAACAAGGACCTGGGAGTGTCTAAAAGAGGCAAAGGACTTTGTTAAGACAAAGATTCGAATGTCCATAAGCCATTTCCTTTTTAACCTGCACGGCCTTATTTTTTTTCGAACCCTTTTGGAATGCAAAAACTGCCTCAATGAACAGGAAATTTCTCAGCTAAGAGAAAAAGGGGCTATTTATCCCTTCAAAAGAGAAAAAAAATACTTGGCCATGAAACTTGTTTTTCACGGGACGCAAGCTCTTTTTGCTTTATTTCAGTTCTTCATCCTTCTCTTCGATGTTTTTCAATTTTTAGCTAAGCATTTTCCCAAGGCGGTACTTATAACGGTTTCTTCCTATAAAGAATCCATGAGACCTCTTGGGATAGCCCTTTACTTGAATACCTTTTCGATTACAGTCCCAAATTTTTTGAGCAATTTAAAACGTGCTCATCGTCTGAACAAGATCGTCAAATCCTTTAAAGACAACACGGCTACAGAGGTAGAAGAGAAAAACTTACGTCATCTCCTGGTAGAAATAGCCAAGTATAACTCAGAGCTGTTGCAGGAGATTGCTGAGACGGAAGAGAGGCTTCAAGAGCTTTTGAAAGATGATCCTGGACAAGTCGCTCGCAAGGTTGAACGTAGTAACGATTTACAATTAGTTCGTCTCGCCCGTCAAGTCGTTTCTGCTCTGATCACACCTATTCACTTGCTGTTCATCTGTGTGTGGCCCTCTCTTTCCCCCTTCTTTATTCTACTTCAATGGACCCTCGTCATTATGCAAACCATTGCGCTTTACATTGTAAAAAAAATACTTCCCCCACCGTGAGTCAATTATTATGAACAACCCTCTGCCCCCTCCCGATGGACTACCCACCACTGTGTCGTCTTCTCCAAACAGAGAAACAATAAAAAACCGTTCCATACTAGAAAGGGTCAAACTAGCCGGAATAGACTTTCTGAAAAGGACATACACGTGCAAATTAATCGAGAAGGTTATTGCATTTAAACGATGGAAAAGCAGACATGAAAATGTTGCTCATAAGCTTTCTATACGTGACATTGTCCATATCGGAGGAAGAGCGGCTCAAATTCCTCAGTACCGAATTGCCTATTTAGCCTTTCAATCCATCTGTGAAATTCTTTCTACCTTGGCTTCTTTTATCAATACCCTAGCTGTAGTTATCCGTGTTTTGTTACCACACACGGCCGATACAGCTACTTTCATTTCGAAAGAAATCATGCATCCCATCATCGCTTTCATTTCTGTGAAAAATTTGCTCATTTACTGTCCATCTATGATTTTCTGCATAAAAAAGTGGATACAACTTAAACGCCTAGAAAAAGAATGGACTTTGGGAATGGATTCTCCAGAGACTCTCCAAAAACTAAAGAAAATTTTAATAAAAACAAATCCAAAGGTTTTACGAGGGAAGTCACAAGAAGAATTGGCCAATTTGGTACAGAGCGACCGTGCCTTCGTTCTTGCTATTCTGAACAGAGAATTAAAGTTCAAACTTACCGAACTTACGTTGGATATTTTGACATCGTTTGCAGGTCTTCTCCAAGTTGTCTTTCTGACGACAGCTCCACCCGTTTCCGTTCTCATGACAATTCTTTACTGGTTCTTCTTTATCATGAGGTACATCGTGCGGCCAATTGCTAACAAATTTCTTTCAGAGATTCAACCTACCCAATAGTTACCGTTCCAGTATAGAATGCGCTACCCGGGTCTTTGTTAAAACTTGAGATTATAAGGAGGGTCTTTCCCTTGGCACGTACCACACCTGCAGTTGATCAAGAAAACAAAGTGGCATGCGCTTTAAGAGAGCAGATGGAATCATCTTGTATCCTCAATCAACTTGGAGCTATTGGGCTCTCTGACCCCCAAATTTGCTCTATCCTGGACCAGGAACTTGAACAACAACGCACGACGTTACGCCTTATTCCTTCTGAAAATTACACTTCCCTTCCCGTTCTTCTAACGATGGGAACATGGCTATCCGATAAATATGCAGAAGGATCTCCCGGGAAACGCTACTACGGTGGATGCAGAAATATTGATGCCCTTGAGGCTCTTGCTGAGGAGAGGCTCATGCGTCTGTTCCCAGGCTTTGAGGCTTGTAGTGTTCAGCCTCACTGTGGCAGCGATGCCAACCTTTTAGCCTATATGGTGGCATTAACGGCAAAAGTTGAAATTCCAACCCTTGAAGAGCTGAACCGCAATCATAACACGAAATATACACTTAACACACTTCCTCCGGAACTATTTGAAAAGATGCGGACCCGGTTCATCGGACAGACTTTATTGGGCTTTTCTTGCTCTGATGGGGGGCATATTACGCACGGATTAAAAAGAAATCTCTCTTCCAGACTTTTTCGAGCTGTTTCTTTTTCTGTTGAAGCAGATGACTCCATAGATTATGACCGACTGGAAGCTCTTGCCCTAAAAGAGAAGCCCCTTCTTATTGTTGCTGGCATTACTTCTTACCCAAGACACCTTCATTTTCAGCGGCTCAGGGATATTGCTGACAAATGTTCTGCAGTTCTTTTAGCAGATGTCTCTCACATTGCTGGTCTGGTTGTTTCTGGCTTACTCGAGGGCCCTTATAATCCTCTTCCCTATGCAGATATATTGACTTCTACAACACATAAAACCCTAAGGGGACCTCGAGGAGCCATCATCCTAGCCAAGTCCCCCTTTTCTCAATTTCTTGAAAAGGCTTGTCCTTTAATGATGGGTGGCCCTCTTCCTCATGTCATGGCAGCAAAAGCCATTGCTTTCCAAGAAGCTTTACAGCCAAGTTTTCGGGAATATTGTGAAAAAGTTTTAGAGAATGCCCAAAGTCTTTCTGAGCGTTTACTCTATCATGGATTACCGCTTTATACAGGGGGCACCTCCAACCATTTGCTCGTCTTGAATGTAAGGAAGGCATTTGACTTATCTGGCACGCAAGCACAAGAAGCTCTCGAATCGTGTGGACTGATTACTAATAATAATCTTCTTCCTGGAGACAAAGGTATTGAATCAAGTGGAATACGCCTCGGGACACCTGCCGTAACAACAAGGGGATTAGGAAAAGGAGAGATGGAAATAATTGGGGATTTAATTTGGCATGTTCTCAAAGGCACCCATTGTGTCGAAGGTCATGTCAAAGTAGAAGAACAAACCGCCAAAAGTGTGCGTGAACAAGTCAATGTTTTGTGCTCTTCCTTCCCCCTTTATTCCCATATCTCTAGACTTTCTCCAGAGCATGATCGATAAAGAGGATCAAGAGATGGACCATTCTTTTATGCATGAGATTTGGAATTGTTTAAGAGCAGAGGACGAAGAAGAAGGCGAATCTAAGAGAAAAGGATCCTCTCGTGTTACGGATCTTGTCGAGCTCTCCCTTCTTAGATCGCGTATTGTCTTCTTGCATAGTGGAGTAGACCAAGACTCTGCTCGTGAAGTGATCCATCGTGTTTGGCATCTTGAAATCTCCTCACCGGGAAAGCCTATTTTATTCGTAATCAATAGTCCTGGAGGCTCTGTAACAGCAGGGTTAGCTATTTGGGACCAGATGCAACTTATCTCTTCTCCTATCACAACTCTCGTCACGGGACTGGCTGCTTCTATGGGATCCATGTTAAGTCTTGTTGCTCCGAGAGGGAGTCGATGGGCCACGCCTCAAGCCAAAATTATGATCCATCAACCTGCCATTTGGGGCACAGTCACGGGCCAGGCAACAGATCTTGAAATTCAAGCACGTGAAATACGTAAGACGAAAGAGACGATGATTGACCTCTATATGACAGCAACAAAGCAATCGCGTGAAGTGATTGAGAAATCACTTGATCGAGATACTTGGATGACTGCACAAGAAGCAAAAGCATTTGGCTTAATTGATCAGATTGTTTCGGACCATTTGCCTCTTCAACCTTTTTTTAAGTCGCAAAATTGAAAGCGTACGGGGGCTTGAGACATGACCAATCCTGAAACGAAAAAGAAGAAAGCACCAAAAAAGAAAGAAGAGACTCAGCCACCACAATCAGATTTTCCAGAGGCTCAAAATCCCCTCATTCTGCGCTTCAATCGTCTGATGGACGCCTTTGCCAAATCTGATGATGAACGGGATTACTTTCTCGACCGTGTCGAGGGTTTTATTATCTACATGGACTTAGATAAGGACCAAGAGGAGATTGAGGCGCTGCTTCTCGAGTTACAAAAACCTTCCAAGCGGTATTACTTGATTCCTAAGTTGACTTTTTATGAGCAGAAAAAACTGATGGAAGGGTTCATCCATGAAAAAGTCTACGATATTGACACCCGAGAGAAGCTGCTTGATATCTTAGGGTCACGGGACCCACGGGAAAACTTTTTGGAATTCCTATTGGACCATCATGCAGAGCATGAGAAATGGCAACAGTATTACCAAGACAAATTCCGTATCAGGATTACGGAATGGTTAAGAGAAAACGGTTTTAACTTTGTTTTTGAAGAAGACCTAGACCTTTCTAACACAGTAATTGAAAAGATTAAGAGACATCTTTTTAATGCGAAAGCACCCAAAGATTTAAATGAGGTTCGGCAAGCTCTCCGAGCAAAAGCTCAAGTTTACTACTCTAGCGAAGCATTAAATCCTCGGCCTAAAAGAGGTCGTCCTCCTAAGCAAATCGTCAAAGTTGAGGTAGAAAAACCTGCTAGTGCGGATATTTATTCTACACTCCCCCCTGCTATTTGTTCTTTTTTGTATGTCCCTGAATTCAACACGGCTTCTGAGGTCACCTTCTCCGCTAAGTTTGGTTCACAAGACGAGTTCGTCACTAACTTCAAGAGCACTCAAAAAACACAGTCTTCTCTTTCTCAATTAGAAGAACTTTCGAGACGCTTGGCTAATATTCGCCTCACCAATCAGCAAGACGAGATCATCCTTGGAGCCCAAGGTAGGGTCTTAGAGACGGTTCCTGAAGTAGCAGCTCCGGTAAAGAGACGCTCATCCAAGTCTAAAGGCTAAAGCACAGCTTTCCTGTGGGGCAAGACAGATTTCTCCCTGAAAAGAAGTGTTAGCCAACCTGGATCGAACAACTTGTAGAGCCAATTCGGGACTATTGCACTCTTCGGAAAGATGACTAAGATAGATTCTTTCTAATCCGGGGTGCATGATTCGTTCGAGAAGATCAGCACATTCTTCATTCGATAGGTGACCTTGTTTGCTTAAGACACGCTTTTTGTAGGGTAAAGGTCGACTACTTTTCATAACCAATTCAGGATCGTGATTGGCCTCCACGACAACAAGAGTACAACCCTCCAAATGCTTGACAACACTCGAAGAGACAAATCCCAAATCAGTACAGATGCCTATCGAAACAGGTTGATCAAGGCCAATAACGTCGATACGAAAAGCAACAGGATCAACAGCGTCATGAGAGATAGAAAAAGGGGTAATATCTAAATTGAAAAGAGTAAACGGCAGACCAGGAACAAACAGTTTGGCAGAAGGGAAGACTTTTCCATATTGTAGAATAACGGCGTGACACGTCTTAGGCGTAGCCAGAACGGGAGTGTGTCGATGAAAGGCAAAACGTGCAAGAGCGGAAATGTGGTCAAAGTGTTCATGCGACAGGAGGATGGCATCTAAAGAAAGACTGGGCTCAGGCACAAGGGAACGCATCCTCTCTTCCAAAACTTTTCCACTACACCCAGCATCAATAAGAAGAGAGAAATGCTCAGAACGAAGATAGTAAGCATTTCCCCTAGAACCAGACGCAAGAGGACAAAAAAGAAGCACAGTCTCCTTACTCTCCAGAGCCGAAAAAGCTTTTGATCCTCTTCCAAAATCTGGAGCAGTCTGGAGTCTGCTCTGATTGGGATATTTCTCCGAATTGTCGCAAAAGTTGTTTTTGTTCAGATGAAAGGTTTTGCGGTGTCTCAACAACAACATTAACCCTCAGGTCACCTGCCCCCCGACCTTGAAGATGAGGGAACCCTTGTCCTCTAACGAAGAACTGCTTCCCGCTTTGAGTTCCTTCAGGAATTTTCAAACGACACAGCTTCGAAAAAGTAGGAATCTCCTTCTCACATCCTAAGGAGGCTTCCACAAAGGTAAGGGGCAAAGTTACAAGCAAATGATCATCTTCTCTCGAGAAGACTTCATGTGGTCGAACATCGATTTCGACATACAGATCGCTCCTTGGCCCACCTCCAGGAGAGGCATCCCCAAATCCAGCCACGCGCAACCGCACACCAGAGCTGACACCAGGAGGGATATGGAACCGAACATCTTGAGTCTCCTTGACACGCCCATGTCCAGAACACGCTCGACAGCTCTTCAGAATGCGCTTCCCCTCCCCTCGACAATGGCCACATGTCATGGCCATGGTAAAGAAGCCACGTGTCTGAATGGTTTGTCCTGTCCCATTGCAAGTCGTACACGCCCGAATGTCAGACTTGGATTCAGCTCCACAGCCTGAACAGCTCGCACAAGGGATCCAACCATTCACGACAAGAGTTTTGTTCACACCCCGAAAAGCTTCCTCGAAAGAAATGGAAACGGAAACCCTCTTATCTGGACATCTCCTTTGCTGAGCTTGCATCTCTCCTGCGCCACCAAACAAGTCAAAAAGGGACTCTCCTCCTCCTCCAAAAGCACCCATAAAGGTGCGAAGGGCATCTTCCATGGAAGAGAAATTACCGAAACCGGCGTCTCCTAAACCGCCGGAATTGACTCCTTCTTTCCCATATCTGTCATACATTTGGCGCTTTTCAGGACTACTCAGAACTTCATAGGCTTCAGAGATTTCCTTAAACTTTTTCTCCGCCGCAGGGTCATCTGGATTCTTATCTGGATGATACTTAACGGCCTGCTTCCGATAGGCTCTTTTGATTTCCTCTTCGGAAGCTGTTCTAGAGATGCCCAACAAATCGTAATAATCACTCATAGATCACAGGGGTAGAACGTGTTATCGGAAAAGACCTCAAATCGGTCCTATCTTTTGTACTTGAGAGCCGCTTTAGCCTTTGCTCGCCTTTTTACAGAAGGTTTGTCGTAAAAACGACGCGCCCGAGCACATTTCATGACACCCTCTTTATCCAACTTCTTCTTCAAAGCTCTCAAGGCCTTGTCCAGGGAGTCCCCTGGGCGCAACTTCACATATGACATTCCGAACCGAATCTCCTTCTTAAAAACACGAAAAACCCGAGATAAGACACGATACACTGTTCAGAAAACAGCCACCCAGCAAGGCCATGTCCCTCACAGGGCATAAGCCGCCATGTCCTAAAACGTCCTCATCAACCATTAACCTTGCCCGACTCCAAACCGATCTTAAAGAGGTCAAAAATAAAGTTTCAACCATACGATGCACATGCCCAGTGGAAATTTAAAAAGCGAGTGAATCGGGGTTATAGAGCAGCTCGAGCCCATTATAGAGATCCCTAGGGTAGAAGCCAATGGAACATGCTTCTCGAACAAACATCAACGGATTAAGCTCGACCCTTTGCCAGGTGGTGGACGGTGGAAAAGTTCCCGAGAAAGAAGAGCAAACCACAAGCTGCCGCTCTCGAAGAATGCGTTCTACTTCTTCCCAAGAGCAGACAACTGGTTGACCCCATCGACGCAGGCGTGCATCGAAGCAAATTCCATGATACCGCGACCGTCCAGCCATAGCAATGAGAAGATATTCTTCAGCAGTTTGTTCCTGAGGAAGCAGTCCTTTGAGACTACAAACTGGAAAAATAGGTAACTGCTTGCAGTAGCCGAATGCTTGAGCAACAGAACAAGCAAGGCGTACTCCAGTGTAAGACCCAGGGCCATTTCCGAGGACAATGCGCGATAGAGACACTTTTCCGACCACGCGAAACATTTGATTAGGGATTTGGTCTCCCGATATAAGACTCTGCGGGAAAAGACCACCACTGATCACTTTGCCCTCATAACAAACAGCGCACACAAAATTCTTCGAGGAAAAATCAAGAACCAGTGTGGACAAAATGCCTCCTACTGTAAAAGGTCTGTATTCGGGTTGAACTCCCAACCAGAGAAGGATTATGGGCTTGAACGCTGTTTTTATTGATATCGAAACGACCGGCCTAAACATCACTGAAGACCGAATCGTTGAAATCGCCGCTCTTTGTCCAAACACGAAGCGGGAGTTTACTTCATTTGTCCACCCTGGGCAAGCTATCCCACCTGAATCTTCGGCCATTCATGGCATTTACGATCACATGGTAGCTGAGGCACCCTCTTTCCGTTCAGTCGGTGCTAATTTCCTTCTTTTCTGCGAAGAACTAGGTTCCCCTGTCCTTATTGCACACAACGGGAAACAGTTCGACTTTCCCTTTATTGAGAATGAACTGATACGTTCTGGTCTATCATGGCCCAAGTGGCCAACCGTTGACAGCATACAATGGGCTAGAGCCTATAGACCAGACCTCCCCCGTCATTCTTTACAGTTTCTGAGAGAAACATTTGGTATTCCCGAAAACCGCGCACATCGTGCCCTCGATGACGTGATCATACTTTCTGAAATTTTTTCTGATTTGATCGGAGATCTTTCTATCGATGTTGTTCTTCGGAAATTAACTGAAGTTGGACCTTCCAAAACGAATAGAGGGATCATGCCTTTTGGGAGGCATCAAGGCAAGCCTTTAACGGAGGTTCCTTCTTCCTACCTCAAATGGTTACATGGAAGCGGAGCTTTAGAGAAATCTGAGAACCAATGCTTGAAAGAAGATCTTCGAGCTCTCAATCTCATTTGAAAAATCAAGACCTTGACAATCTTCTTCTCGATTTTGGGCACTTTCTTCTGAGAGAGTTAGGTTATTCTGTCGAAACTAAGAAAGCCTATATTTCGGATACGAAGCAATTTTTTACCCTGACTCAAGCTTCTTCGCTAGAAAACATTTCTCAAGAGGATTTTCATCTCTTTTTGAAAGAAATACAGAAAAAACTTCTAGCCTCATCTATGAAAAGAAAAGTAGCTTCTTTACGGGCCTTCTGGCGCTTCTTGAAAGTAGAACAACTTTGGAAGGGAGAAGGCAAGACGCCGCCCGAGCGCCTCACTGTGCCAATTGTTCGAGATAGATTGCCTACCTTCGGAAGTGTCGAAGATGCTTTTTCTCTACTAGAAGCTTGCGAAAAAGACACCCTCTTTTCTTTAAGGGATAGAATGCTAATTCACCTCCTTTACGGGCACGGCTTACGCGTTTCAGAAGCATGTTATCTAAATTTAGGGGATATTCGCGCAGAGTTCTTACATGTACATGGGAAAGGAAAAAAAGAACGCCTTGTACCCATCCAGAGCGCTTTTCAACTTGAACTTGCTTTATATTTGGACAAAAGAAAAGAGTTTTTTGTAAAGACAGATGCTTTCCTTCTTAACCAACGACAAAATCGCTTGACAAGAGACCAAGCTTGGAAACGTATTCGTCAACTTTCTCTTTGTCACTGTTCGAAAACTTTATCTCCTCATCGTCTTAGACATAGCTTTGCTACGCATCTCCTCCTTCACGGAGCTAGTATTCGAGTGATTCAAGAGCTCCTAGGACATGCCGACATTTCAACAACAGAGCGTTATACGCACGTTGCATTAGAGCAAATCCAAACTGCTTTTGACCAATTTCATCCAGACAAAGATGGCCTAGGAGCAGAATTTTAGCGACAAAATGACAGATAGATCCATGCTATCTAGGATGAACAAGACGAGAATTCTCTCTATTTGCTAAACTCCCTTCATCTCAGATAGATTCACACCTACATTTGAATCGAGCTCTCTATGCTTATAGAGAAAATGCTTATCGAACTGGACATGGTTATCACAATGAATATTAGAAGGCTTTTATCCTATTCCCCAAGGGTTGGATCAAATTTTGCTGCGAATTTACGTACCGTTATTCGACTAGCAAGAAAGCCTATGCACTCTATGATTTGGAGCCACGGCTCATCCCGAAGAACATCTGGAACGGCAGGTTTCTTTCAGGATTTCCTTTTCCCTATTTGGGCTTTTTGCAGAAAGTTCGTTCTCGGTCTTTTCTTTATCGCCCTTTTTTTTCTTCTTTTTTTCGAAATAATACCCTCTCTTCTCAAGGCTATTTTTAAGTCTTCCTCAGATAAGGTTGAATACCCTCCCGAACTAAATCCTTTTGAAACTGAAGAATATCCTTCTGAATTCAATCCTTTTGGCGATTCTCATCTCGAGTAATACAGTTCCACCCCAAACTTTTGGTCAAAAATCACTTGACCTGCGAAACTGTCCTTAGTTTTTCCTATCTAGACAAAGAAAACGTGAGTTCGCTTTTTTTCTAAACTCCTTTCCAATTAAAAAGCACCTTGTCGAATCGGTTTTTGTTTGTTAAGAGGGGAAGACTTTGGTTGTAGTTAGCACAATCGGAACTAATGATAACAAGTATTAAACAAGTCCTATTTTCCTTCTCCAGATCTGCGTCGGTTCATATAGCACGCTCACGTATCTCTTCCTTCCAATTAAAACGAAAGAAGGTCGTGCCCTTTAAACCAAACTGGCTTGGATTGTCTATTTGGAAACGAAAAGTCGTTCTTAAGCTCTCTACTGAAACAGGGCGAGTTCACCGGACTGTGATGTCTTTTTTCTACCTGTTTCGGTGGAGAATTTTACTTATCCTCCTTCTCCTTGCCCTTTTTTATCTTTTTTTCTGCAAAGCGATCATCTCTTTTCTTGAAACCCTTAAACCTCACCCTCCTGAAACACCTATAGAGGAAGATGAGCCAAATGCTCCACATCCCATTGAATGGGATGCACCTGATTTATTAGATTCTCAAACGGAGACAGAAGATTCAGCTGAGCTTTCTGAAGAGACGGAGAGATATCTTGCCGAGGCAGAAGCTTATGAGCGCAAAACCCAGAAAAAAAAGAAAAAGAGGGTCAAACACATCGTTGACTATCCGGGATTCGAAAGAAGAAAGAAGTAAAGTGAAAATCACAGAAGGCATGATTGCCTAATGCCTTCTGGTGCCACGTTCTATCTCTCCTGAATACATAAATCTTTGACAGCTCCCCAATAACAAAGCTCGAGCATGTCCCATCTCCCCTGTATACAAAAATTTGGCTCCCTCTCAAATTCGCAATTTGCACAAATATGCAGTCTATAAGTAGACTAGAGGCGGTTTTTGCTTTGAACCTTTGGGAGTTGGGCTTTGGCCTGGCGGTATCGCCACTACGAAAGTAGGGTTGCGACTTCCTTAGCCGGCTTAGCCCTGGCAGTCTGGATCTCTTATCCTTACCGTTCTAACTTAATTTTGGAAACTTTCGATTCTGGCGCTTTGTGAACTGAGACTGAGGGAGACCGTTGCCCTTTTTGATTTGACTGGAGATAATCAATGTCTGTTTCTTCGTCTGTGTCTTACCTCTTAAGAGGTGTTTCTTCTCTAAGAAGTCGTGCTCTGGCAGCCTCCAGACTTACTTTGCCGCCGTCTTTGCGTGGTCTTGCCTCTTCCAGAATTGCAAATTGTCTCAGGGCTGTTGCCTCTAGGCGTCCAGCCCCATGTGAAAAAAATGTAGTTCTGTTTAGCGTTCTTATCCTTCTCTTCAAAGCTACTCTTGTAGTTGCCGCGGTAGGCCTTTTCCTCCTTGCCCTCTGTTTTCTATTCCGCATACTTTTCGGAAAACCTAAGAGTAAGCTGACAGAGGAGGAAAAAGAAGCACTAAGGAAAAAAGCTAAAGAGGAGCTGAAAGAAGAACTGAAAGAGGATGTTCTTGACGAAATGCGAGAAGACGAGGCTTTCCGGAAGAGGGTCCTTGGAGACTTGAGGGCAGATCAAAGCCTGAGAGATCAAGCTCTCAAGGAGTTGAGGGAAGACAGGGACCTCCAAGAACAAGCTCTTAAAGAACTAAAGAGTGATCCAGGATTAAGAGCGCAGACTCTCAAGGCCTTGAAAGAAGGCAAAGGTCTTAAAGAGCATGCTCTTAGAGAGTTGAAGAGTGAGCCAGGGCTAAATGCACAAGCTCTCAAAGAGCTGAAGGAAGACAAGGGCCTGAAAGAACAAGCCCTTAAGGAATTGAAGAGTGAGCCAGGAGTGAGGGCACAAGCTCTCAAAGCTCTGCAAGAGGACAAGGGTCTAAAAGAGCAAACACTCAAAGCCCTGAAGGAAGATAAGAGCCTGAAAGAGCAAGCCCTTAAGGAATTGAAGAGCGATTCAGGAATGAGAACACAAGCTCTCAAAGCCTTAAAAGAAGACAAAGACCTGAAAACACAAGCACTCAAGGAGCTGAAGGAAGAAGACAAAGACAAAGATACAAGTGGTAGCAGTGGTAGCGGAACTTCAGGCCCAGGTGTCTAGGGGGAGATTCACACCAATAAAAGTCGACAGAGAGAAGTTTTTTCTGGCCCGGAAGAGCTTCTCTTGTAGGACCGCTCCGGTTGCTTTCCCCTCTTCTAATTCGTTTTTCTCTTTTTGTTGACCCAGGCAGAGTTTCTGTTAGAAAAAAATCACTGTTATTTTGGCTCGAGCTTTAGAGCACCCGGTCTCTTTGATTTGAGATAGTTAATGCCCAGTTTCTTGACCGTACTTTATCCAGTAAAAAATGTTTTCCACTTGAGAGGCCAGACTCTAGCATCCTTTTCCAGGCTTAGTCTCCCGACGTCTCTAAAACAGGCTTTCTCTTTTAGACTTGCACATTATCTCCGCTCTGCGGCTTTAAAGCACCCTCGTATAAACAGGACAGTAGGAGTGCTTACCCTATTTGGCTTCTCTAAAACAGTGCTGGTAGTCATTAGTGTGGGGCTTTTCATTCTTATTAGCTGCTTGCTCTTTTGCATGTTTCTCAAAAAGCTCAAGAGAGATGTTCTTAAGAAATTGAAGGAGGAACCTGAGCTGAGGAAGGAGGCTCTGAAAGAGCTAAAAAGAGAACCAGAACTGAGGAAAGAGGCCTTCGAGGCGTTAAGGCAGGATCGTGTTTTAAGAACAGCTGTTCTCACAGCACTCGAGAATGACGCCGCCCTCCAAAGAAAAGCTCTCGAAGAATTAAAGAAAGATCCTGAACTAAAAAAAGAAGCCATTGAAGCTCTCTCTGAAGAAAAGTGAACACTAGAGCCTGGGCAACAGGCCTCTCCTGGTACTCAAGAAACATATTTCTTGAACTTGTAGTAGCTTGACTCATTTCAAAAACCAAACTTAATTAGAATATACCCACTAGATATTTTGCGACTTCTTTCCCTGAGGACCCTTTTCAAGTTGAAAAAGGTCGAGACAATTCAGAGTAAAAAAAGATAGAATCCAAGCGGGTGAGGAACAGGAAGTAGACTACAAAAAGACTTTTCTTAGTTTAGATTCTACTTCCTATCGAAAAGATCTCTGCATTAAAGAGCAATGAGCTTGTTCTCACCTATGACTTGATTGGAGAACAACGATGTCCATAACGTTTCTATCTAGAAGTTTACCAAGTTTCGGCTCTAGGCTGTTCTACAGGGCCTATTCTCATAGGTCATTATCCCATCTAAAGAGAATGATCCTTTCACGATTTTCCACTTTTTATCAAAGGCCTCAGACACGAATGAGCCGCGTCATGACTCAATTGAGCCTCATTGGTCTTCCTTTCCTTCTTGGAAAACTTCTCCTGTTTTACGTCGTCGTAGCCGTTCTGTTTTATTTGCTTTCTAAATTCCTGTTTAAAAAAGATGATAAACTCAAACCACCTCAGGCTCGCCTAGTTACGCGAGCACCTGCTCCTGAGGGACCAGTACTACAGCCACCACAACCACAGGGACCACAACCACAGGGACCACAACCACAGGGACCAGTAAGCTTACAACTACAGCCCCCATTAATTGCCCATTTGCAGGATGGTCAAGAACAAAGAGCAGTACAGCACAAAGAGCAAAGGTCAGGAAGTATTGGTTCATCAACAAGCTCTGCAAAAAGCAGGACAAGCGGATTCTCACTCTTCAAAAAGAAGAAAAAAAAATAAAAAAAGACTCTTGAATGAATAGACCAACACATGGCTACAAAGGTTTAATATGCTCATTTAAAGTAACCTATTGACCTAACGATTCGAGGCTAAGGGGGAGAATCACACAAGAGATAGAGAAAAGGCTGGAAAAAGAAACAGCAGAAAAAAACTATAAGGAAAATACTTGCATATGCATATATGACCTTCATGCCCCTAAAAGGGGCTCTTTGTCTAATCTATGTTCAGCTATCTCTCTGCCTATAATCCATAAAGAGCTTCCAAAATGGGCCTGCGTGCCTTTGTTCTCTTCATCAATTGAGTTTTTTTTTCAAAGGAGCCACAATGCCTACCGGAATATGCAAGCTCACTCTAATAAAACAACCGATTGAAAAAGCCTGCTTTCAACTTTGATTTGGTGAGGGATAAATGATGTCTGCTTCTCGTGTACCTAATGCGTTGTTAAAAGGTTTCTTAACTTTTCGGAGAGCAGCTGGAATCATTTCTTCTAGAATAACTATTTTGAAACGCATGCCACCTCCTAGAATCTCTACACCGCTTCGAGTAGCAGGAGAGACAATACAATGCCCCTCTTTACTAGGAAAGGCATGTTGCTTGGTAGTAAAAAAGGTGTATTATCTGATTGTTTTTCTTCTGAAAACAGCACTTCTTTTTTCCGGGTTGGTCATATTGGTCTTCCTCTTTTGCGTCGTTTATCATCTCTTTTTTGGATCGTTTGGGAGTGGTTCAGGAATCAGTAGCCAAGCTAAGTCTTCGAGGAAGACAGAAGCAGAAACAGGCGAAGAGAACAGAAATTCATCCAGTTCTGATAACACCGGTTAAAAAGAGGGCTCTTTTGCGTTTATTTAAGCTGTCTCCAAGGAGCTTTCCCACAAGCGCTATACGAGATTGCATGTCTTTGAAGGGGAGCAGACTGTTCTTCCAGAACAATGTTTTTTCAAAAATTCGTCCCTGTCTCCGCTCAGCTAGACAATCTGCGTCACGCACTCTTTACACAATTTCCTGGCATCGTACATCCTTTTTCTGGATCAAACCCTTGTTCATGGTAACAGGCCTTTTTTTTCTTCTCTTGCTCCTTTGTCGTCTTATTAAATTTTTAATAAAGCGCTGGAAACCAACGGAAGAAGAAAAAAAGAAGATGAGAGAAGAGATTAGAGAACAGTTGCTACAGGATGTCTCTGTCAGGGAAGAAGCCAAACAAGCTCTCATGAATGACCCAGCAATGAAGGTGTCCGTCCGAGGCATTCTAAAAGAAACATTAAAACCAGAAGTTATACGACAGCTTAAGGAGACACTCATACAAGAAAAAACGCAGAAAAAGAGGACAAGAAACTAGATAGCAAACAAAACGTATGGTTTCTGTCCCAGAGAAGTAGTCTAGGGGTTTTTTAGGGAAACGTTTAAAATGGCCCCCTTGGATATAACCTAATACTAATTACAATTCGTTCTTACTCTAGTTCAACCGGAAACAAAATGCCTTTTTCCCTCGCTCTGTCCACAAATGTTAGACGCATGTCCGCCATCCCTAACTTACGTTTTTCCGTTCCAATTAAGATTCCAGAGAGCATATTAGCTTTCGTTTCCCAAATTAAAAATCGAGCTTGTCATATTGCCACTTTCTTTTCTCGCGGCTTTTCAAAATTTAGGTCTTGCTGTTTCCGTCTCTTGCATCGTAGGACCGCAGAAGTTATGCCCGTTTTTGCCCTCTTTCTTCTCTTTCTGCTCTATTTGCTTCCCAAGCGCCTCCTCAAGATCACCAGGAAGCAAAGAGAGAGAGATGAACCAAGGACGTCCTTGGAAGATGAGATCAATGAGATCATTGATGTCAAAGACACACAGAAGACTGAGCTTATCATGCGAATTGAGATCGATCCCAAACTAAACAGCCAAGAGAAACAAGCTCTCAAAGAAGAGATGCGAGTTGCTGCCAGCAAAATTCTGGGCTTCGTTAAAGAGAAGTGTACTTAGTACATCTTCTCTGCTACACCCAAATGTCTTTTTTCCACTATTTTCAGCATGACCTTCTATTGCGTAATTTCCCGATTGCCTCTTCCTTCTAGTGGAAAATCAGGAGCTGAGCTCCTGCTGCGGTGTGGGACAATGGTGACCCCCCATTGGGGCCTCGCCATTACCGCAGTGCTCATCTTAATTCTGGACCCCTTTGTCTGTTTTTGCAGCTGCCTGTCTAATAGACTGTGTTGCTGTTTTACAGTCTTCATTTTTATTATTTTGAATGTCCTGCTCTTTAAGATAAGGTACTTCTTAGTAAGACATAAGAAAACAATTAGTATCTCTTTCCTTCTGATACTGGCAATGCTTTTCTATAAATGTTGGTCTGACAAGAAAAAGGCAGACCAGCTTATGGTTCAGCATGTCGATCCAAACTCCAGAATTGCTGCTTTGTACAGACAGGGCAACCCATCTTGATTTTTTTATCAAAAAAATATACTATGCCAATAGTGCTGGCATGGTATACTATATCTGCATACGCGAGCGCGTTTCCTAACGACATCGATCTACTGACTTTCAACCTGGTAGCTAAACATGACCGACCCTCTTTCCACAGCTTATAAAAGCGCTGTTTCTACGCTTCAAAATACTTCTAGACATCAGCCTAAGGTGACCAATGGTGTAATGCGGGCCATCAGAGCAATGGGCGGCAGGATCTCCAAAGCTCTTATGAACTCTCCCAGCATTTCCTTCCTCATCGGGAAGATTCGTCTCCTTGGGTCTATGAAATGCATGCAAGCAGCCGTTATTCTTTTCGTTCTTACAATTGCCTACAAACTTATGTCCGCACTTTACAAATTAATTCCAGGAAAGAAAAAGGACACAGGCCTTCTAGAAAGGAACGGCAATCCAGACTCGAGCGAAAACGATACAAGCAAACAGGACACAGCTCAGTAGTCCTGTTAGGATCTTATACTCATTCCATTGCACCGGTCTTTTCCGGTGCTTTTTTTTTAAAAGCATTAGTATGATAATGTGAGGCTCATCTTTTTCTTTAAAAAAACAAGGAAAAGAATTTTCGATCTCCTTGACTTAGAGACTAGCTTAAGCAGAACCTGGATTTTAAGGAACAAAGACCATGCCTCTACAAATAAAAGACTGTCTTCAAAGTGTCAAAGCACTAACTTGCTATTTCGCGGAAGCCAATGCTCTTCTTGACTCTTTTTCTCAGGCTCTATTAGCTGCTGCTTCCTCGGGCTTTTCTTCTGTTGTGAATTTAGACGAAATGAGGTGTCCACGCTTTGTAGACAAATTTCGCCTGACACTCTCCAAAGTCTCGTTTTGGCACATAGCCATGCAAATAGCAGGCAGTGTCCTATTCGTCATGTTGACCATCAAAGGTTTATGCTTACTCAACAGATGTCTTGCTATCCTCGAGAGAGGAGCTCGTAAAGAACCACTTTGTCGGCGTGCCTTTTTACTCTTCCTCGTCACAACTTGCTCCTATCTTCTCTGTTTTCTATTTGGGATCCATGCTGTTTCTTTTATGCACTTGCTCATTGTTACTCTAGTCCTCGACCTATTGAGAGGACTTCGTTAAAGCAAAGCCCACGAGGTAGATATTTGCATTTATCTTTTTTTCACACAGATAAAGAAACAGAAGTGGTGCGCTTTGGATCTAAAAGGAGAACACCATTGTTGCAATGTGTGACACAATAAGTTCCCTTCCCCAAATAGGGAGCTGCTCCTGTACTTGCTCCTTTTTGAAAAAGAATCTAATGGACCTTGTCAACAAGGTTCAGCAAGTCGCCCTACAAAGCTTCAATGCTACGAGGGATCTTGTCCTTCTTGTTGGAAGACAATGTGTACACTTGTACACCGACTATAAGGACAACCCCTTTGTTTTCGGCCTAACCTCCCTTCTTACGATTCTACTAATAGCCCTTCTTGACAAAGTCATGAATTTGTATTGGCCAAGACCTTTTCACTGTCTCTGGCTACTCTTCGATACTCTCCTGGCTCTTTTTGTTTTCGTTCTTTGCATTCCCTTTAGCCTTTTTGGGCTATCCACGATCATAAAAGTGGTCCAAATTGTTTTTGATTCTTTCGTTTCGGGTATAAACACGTTTTTGACAAACCCTAAGCAAAACTAGCCAAACTCTTCCAGACGCAGATCCTGTTCTTGCTATATAAAAATTAAGTTAATAAAATTTTCTTTGCCTTAGAAATTTGCCCTATACGACACAATGCACACGAACTCCCTACGCATTCGTTCTTCATCCCTCGGACTTCGATTTTTTTCTTTTTGCTCTAACAAGGCCAATGACTATTTGAACTATTCGATTCAGCTCCTTTCAAAGCTTTGGATGAATGTTCGTCTTGCTGCCTCTTCCCTGCGCTGTACACGTTATGTTTTACGTTTCTACAAACAGTTATATCGACAAACCCTATCGCACTTACGCCCCTTACGCCCTTTGATGAAAGGACTAGTCGTTCTCTTCTTTGTCCTTCTTTGCCTACGTATTCTCAACTATCTTTTCCAATTGGACAAGACTCTAGAAGAAAAGCTAAAACAACAGTCTGACGCCTTAGATAAAATAGAACAATTTCAGCAGGAGCTTAAACAGCAGCTTACCCGTTTAGAAGAAAGTATAAACAGTCTGACTATGTTAACCGAATCAGCTAAAGAACAACTAAAGGATACCCCAGAAAGATTAGAACGCCTTAGCCAAGAAGTTCAAAATTTGACTCCTCTTCGGCACGAACTCCACTCCCTCGCTCGACAAGTCGATGAAGTCACAGCTACCTCTCAAAAATCCCTTGCCTTTCTTCTGGAACATGGTGAAAGCTTTTACGATGTTTCAGAGGATCCTCCAGCAAACGAATAAATAAGCAATAAGAATGTCCACTTGTCTGTCTATCCAAGTATAACGTTTCTTTGGTAAAATTTATTCTTAATAATGGCCCCCTTTGGGAGTTTTGATGACAAATCTTTTCGGATGGCAATACACCTGGGGAGGAAGACTCTCCAAGGAAAGAGGGCTAGCTTCATTCTCTCGGCCCAGACACCAACTGGGACGAGTTTCTCTTCGATTGGGAGGAGGATGCCTATTCAGGAGGACATCATCTGAAGAGCTACAACAAGAGATCCTTCTGGGGATCGGTGTTTGGCCCTTTCCAACAAGAAGTCGAACAGCAGGGCGTGAACGTCTCAATATCAACTTGCTTTGGACTCTTCTTCTGATAGCCTCCAAAGGCTCCCCTTACAGCTTTCTGTTGATTACACTTCTTCTCTACTCGGATGCTCTTCTTGTTCTCGGCTGGAAATTCTTCAAAACTATTTTCCAATCGCAAATCGTGATATTAAGACGCTTAGCTTCACGGCATACGCCCTTACACTCGAATTTGCCTGGTCTTTGTGTCCGTAGATCTCTCCTACAATACAGTCAAGGGGTTCTTCTCAATCAAGATGACCCCAACAAGACGCCTAGACAAAGAGCACTTTTCCTTGGACTAAGCTTTTGGCCGTTTTGTTCTGCCGCTGAAGCACATATCCAACGTCATCCTGATCTACCCAGGATCCGTTGCTGTTCTCTCAATCTGCTTGCTCTTTTCCTTTGTTGGGCTCTTTTTCAACTGCATTCCCCTCTCGTCACGCTTCTCACACTTGTCTACCTCTTGATCAGCTGGCTAGATACCCCTACTTTCGATTCCATAAGGCCACGTGATCTAAACGCACAGGAAATGAACATAATTCCGTCGGGGAGAAGAGCTCAATAGCGGCCAATACATAAGTTAAATCTGGTGTAGGATTGACGACAGCACTCTTGACAAGAGAGTAAAATTTATTTTAAAATGGTAGCCTCATGCGGACACCAACGGGATCGAAACTCATGACTATTTCAGCAATTAAAGGTTTCTGTTCTTCAACGTGGGGTAATCTCAAATCAGCAGATAGCCAATCTGTAGCTCTTACAACTCCGAATGTTTTTCTTTTTAAACACAAAACGAATAAATGTATTCGGTGTCTTTTAGGATGGAGCAAGGCTTGGCTTTTTACTCGCAAAGACCGTCAGAGTGGATTAGAGCGACAACTATTAGTTGGCTTCAGTTTTTGGCCCTTCCTTTCTGCGGTTGGAATCCTTCAAGAGGAAGCAACTGGTTCATTTAGGGCCGTGCTTCAACGTTTCAATATTAATCTTCTCGTTTTTGTCCTACTCTTCCTCTTTTCTTTCATTCATAAGTTCCTCGCCTTTTTTTATTTTTGCTTCGTTCTGTACGTCATCTTTACAGAACCCAATGCCGGACAAGTCTCCCCTGAAGTGGCACAGCAATACTTTAGTCGACAACTCATCTAAGCGCCTCCATCAATTTTTTGATACATCTAAGATAAAGCGTTTTTTCTTTCCCAAGACAATGAAGAAAAAACGACCTTCATGCAAATCTGTTTCCTGAAAAATCCATCCTTCGTCTTCTATCTTTTTTCCGTTAACCAAAACGGCTCCTTGTTGAATCAGGCGCCTGCATTCACTTTTGCTTTTAACCCACTTCCATTCTGTGCACAGATCAATCAACTTGCGATGGCATAGGGCAACACGATCTATGACTATTGCGTTAGCCACCTCCAAATCTTTGAGAGAGATCTCAGAAAGAGGTTTCTGAACTTTTTTGACTGCAAGGGCTTCTTGAAGCCCCTTTTGCCCATGAAGTAAAACAGTTAATTCTTCCGCCAACCGATGTTGCCGCTCTCTCTTTGAAAGAGTCTGTTCTAGACTTTCGATCTCTTCAAGAGAAAGAAAAGTAAGACGACGAAAACAGCGACTCACCATCAAATCGGAGAAACCGATAATCTGCTGGTAGAAAGAGGCAGGGGATAATTGGCTGGCATCGAGCCAAATCGCTCCTGACTCTGTTTTTCCAAACTTAGAACCGTCTTCTTTTGTTAAAAGAGGCCAGACAAAGGCGTGAGAAGCCTCTCCTTCCCTTCTGCGAATTAAGTCGCAACCCGCTGTCATGTTTCCCCATTGATCACTGCCACCCATTTGTAAACGGATACCATGTGTTCGAAAAAGATGAAGAAAATCGTATGCTTGCAATAACTGATAAGAGAACTCCGTATAACTCATGCCCACATCGGATTGAATTCGACGACGAATCCACTCTTTACTCAGCATCGGCCCCATGCGAAAGAATCGCCCTATTTCTCCTAAATAATTGGTCAACCTCATATGACCGAACCATTCGAGATTGTTCACAAAACGAACAGAAGGCCCCATAAAAGAGCGAATCCAATTTTGAACCGTACGACTATTTTCTAGGATACGATCATGGTCTAAAACTTGACGTTCGGTCGATTTGCCAGAAGGATCTCCAACAGAAGCTGTCATATCTCCAATGAGCAAAGTGACATCACATCCCATTCTCTCCAGCCATTTGGCAACGATAAAGCCTTGCAAATTGCCTAAATGCAAGCTACCTGCAGTAGGATCCACTCCTAGATAAACTTTGGGTGATTTTCCCATTAAATAGCTGTCACAATCAGGAGTGGTAGCTTCAACTAAACCTCTTTCTTTCAAAAAAACTAATGGATTTAACATGCTCCAATTTATCCCTAAAAAGGATTGGGTTCATCAAAGAATCGCACAGATAAAGCCGGGAACGCTTTTTGAAGAAATTCCGTCAACTTAAGTGGACCAACGCGTTCTGTTGCAAAATGCCCCGCAGCAACAAAGACCTTACCCGACTCCTGTGCTAAATGCCATTGCGGCTCATCTCCAGTCCCAGATAGGAAAAGGTCTATGCCCTCTTCAATGGCTCTCTCAAAGTAACGGTGTGCACCCCCTGAACAAATACCCACCTGTTGAACGGTTACACTCTCTGCACATGTCGCCACCCGAAGAGAAGAGGAGTAATAAGACTCTAACCGATAAAGACACTCCTGCAAAGGAACCGGATGCTCAAACCATCCCTTCACGGCAATAGGCGTTCTTTCTTGAGAAGATAAGGAAAGCGGTTCTAAAGATTGCAGTCCTAAATCGATAGCAGCTCCCCAGCAATTGCCAATAGTTGGATGGCCATCCATAGGTAAGTGGTAACCGAACAAAGATACGCCTTTAGTAATAAGAGGGCGTACCCGATGCAGAAAGCGGCCAATAAGTAGAGAGCTCTGACCGTTCCAAAACAAACCATGGTGAACAATCAAAGCATCTGCTCCCCAAGCTACCGCCTCCTGAATTACACGCAAACTTGCTGTGACACCCACTCCAATCTTCTCGATACTCTCTTTGCCCTCTACCTGCAAGCCATTAGGCCCAAAATCGTCAAAAAGATGAGGCTGATATAAGTCGTCTAAGAACTCTTGTAACACAACTCTAGCTGTCACGGTGTTGTCCCTCCATCCTTGTACCTAACTCAAAAATAACAAATTGGGTCATCAAGGAGGACCTCCTATGGTCAAATATGATCTGAAAGCGATTTTGGCAAAAGAGGCAATCATGCAAGTGCCAGCCACAGGCGTCATCGGACTAGGAACAGGATCCACAACAAATGCTTTCATCACAGCGTTAGGAAAATATGCTCGGGAACATCACCTGTCTTACCAAGTTACAGCTTCGTCCTATGCAAGCGAACAACTAGCCATTCACTCTGGACTGAATCTACTCAAACAAAATGTTCCTAGCCAACTCAACCTTGTCGTAGACGGTGCTGATTTCTTATTAGAAGAAAAAAGGCTCCTCATTAAGGGAGAAGGCGGCGCCCTTCTTCGAGAAAAAATTCTAAAACAAGCTGCCAAAAACTACTTGATTCTCATCACAGAAGACAAGTTGAAACGACCTTCAACCTTACATGTTCCTCTTGAGATCCTCCCTTTTAGTCTTCCCTTTCTTCTCAAGAAATTGGACCAATTTGGTACTTGTAAATTGCGAAAAAATTTATCAGGCTCCCCTCTCCTCTCTGATAACGGTAATTGGCTCGTAGACCTCTTCCTTCCCGCTCAGGAACAACCTTCTTGGTACAGTTTGTATCATCAATTGAACTCTTTAGCAGGCGTCCTCGAAACAGGACTCTTTCCCATTGAACCCGCTCAACCCACAACAATTTTGGTCATCGATTCTGCACGAATCGTTCACAAGAAAATCTTCCAGTGAAGGTAAACTCGCGGTACGGCACAATTCCCATCTACGTATGGTGTGCCTCTTTCTGTTGAGGAGTTGCAGGTGGAAGAAACTTTAGAACAAATGCCCGACGACCTGATCTTAATGAAATTTGATAGGATTGTTCCAAATCGAGCCTATACAGTCTTCGTCCTTGGAAACGAAGAAAAACAGTTTGCTATCTATACCGAACCGCAAATTGGCCGAATGATTCAAATGCAACTTGCAGGACTGTCTCGCACACGTCCAATGACACATGACCTTTTACTCCTCATCCTGAAAGGTCTCGATGTTTCACTTCTCAGAGTGGTGATTACAGACATGCAAGACACTGTTTACTTTGCAAAACTCTGCCTAGAACAAAAGCAAAAAGACTTACACTGTCTCGTCGAGATTGATGCACGTCCGAGTGACTGCATCACTCTCGCCGTCATGATGAATGTTCCTATTTACTGCACAAGGGAACTTTTTGAACGCGTCATTCCCTTTTACGACTAAGCTAGCACTCTACCTCTCTGCCTGCTAAGATCATTGCAAAAAAGTCACTTCCACAGTTAGACTGACGGCCGTCAGTCTTTCGTCCTGCCCTGGCAGGGCATGTCCACACTGGAGATCGTTACTCATGGAAAAGAGCTGTTGTGCAAACAAGCGTGCTTGTCAAAAAAATTTCAAACCTCTCGGTGATCGAGTTCTCCTGAAAAGAGTTGAAGCGGAGACACATTCAGGCGGGATTATATTGCCTGAAAGCGCGAAGAAAAAACCGGAGGTCGCTCTCGTAGTTGCTGTGGGTCCCGGCAAGCGAGACAAAGAGGGACGGCTTATTGCTATGCCTGTTCAAGTGGGCGATACCGTCTTAGTTAGCAAGTACTCCGGGCAGGAAGTTACGCTAGAAGGCGAGGAGTTTTTGGTCGCCAGCAGTAGTGACATTATCGCGCAAGTTGAGTCGGACTAGTCAACGAGAGGATGAGGGAAGTTTGCCATGACCATTAAAGAGATTAAATACAGAGAAGAAGCTCGCAAAAGAATCTTGAGAGGTGTTGAGAGGCTTGCAAAGGCCGTATCCGTCACCCTCGGTCCAAAGGGAAGATGGGTCATTGTCGAACAGAAGTACGGGCCCCCCCGTGTCACTAAAGACGGTGTCTCCGTAGCAGAGAGTATTTCCGATGCGGGAATAGAGGGCCTTGGAATTGAGCTCGTTAAGCAAGCTGCTAGTAAGACAGCTGATAAGGCCGGGGATGGGACAACAACAGCAACCGTCCTGACCTATGCGATGTGCAAAGAGGGTGCTAAGCTGATTGCGGCTGGTGCTAATCCGGTTGAGATCAAAAGGGGAATGGATCTTGCTGCCTCAAAGATCATTTCCATTCTGGAAGACATGACCCTACCTGTTAAGGATTTGAAAGAGATCTCCCAAGTTGCTTCTGTTTCTGCAAATGGAGATGAAGTGATTGGAAATCTGATTGCGACCGTCATTACAGAGATGGGAAAAGATGGGGCCATCACCGTGGAAGAGGGTCGTGGCTTCGACACGTACCAGGAGCGCACTGAAGGGATGTCCTTTGACAGAGGATTCATCTCGCCCAATTTCATCACAAACACAGCCACACAAGAAGCTGTCCTAGAAGATTGTTTGATCTTCATCACGGACAAAAAGATCGGTAAGATCAAAGAGATTGTCCCCGTTCTTCAAGTGGCGGCTGCCTCCAACTCTCCCCTTCTCATTGTCGCTGAAGATGTTGAGGATGAAGCCTTGACAACGATGGTCGTGAACCGTCTGCGCATGGGACTGCGTGTTTGTGCCGTAAAGGCACCTGGGTTCGGTGATCGTAGAAAGCGGTCTCTAGAAAATTTGGCTATCCTAACCGGTGGTCGTGTCGTCAGTGAAGAGCTAGGAGACAAACTTGAGTCTCTCGACTTGGCAGAGGGCGTCTTGGGGAAAGCCCGTCGCGTCGTTGTTGGAAAGGAGAAGACAGTTCTCGTAGATGGGAAGGGATCCAAAGAGAGGATCGAGACGAGAAGAGAGCAGATTCGGTCCGAATTGGAAGAGGCGACTTCTTCTTATACGAAAGAAAATTTACAGGCCGAACTGGGGCACTTTTCCGGAGGGGTTGCAGTTATCTACGTTGGCGGTGCAACAGAAGTCGAAATGAAAGAGAGAAAGGATCGTATTGTCGATGCTCTTGAAGCAACGAAGGCGGCCGTCGCAGAAGGCATTCTCCCAGGTGGTGGAACAGCTTTAATTCGAGCCGCCCAGAAGCTTCGCAAGGCTCTGCCTGCTTGTCAAGGGGATGAGAATCTAGGCATTGAAATCGTCTTAAAGGCCTTAGAAGCCCCTCTGCTTCAAATTGCGGATAACGCAGGAAAGAAGAGTGCTGTCATCTTGCAAAAGGTGGAAGGATTAAAGGGGCACTTCGGCTACAATGCCCGCACAGACAAATTCGAGGATCTTGTCGTCAGTGGTGTCATTGATCCTAAGAAGGTCGTCGTTATGGCTCTGCGCAATGCTGAAGCTCAGGCTTCCATGATCTTGACAACAGAAGCAACAGTAACGGACCTTCCTGAAGCAGGAAAGCAGAGTTCCTGTTGTGATGACATGTGTTCCATGGGCGGTTAAATTCCGGCTTCCTCTATTAGTCTTGCTTCAATTCGGGGTGCGAACTTAGAATTCGCACCTGGACTTTTGTTCCGGATTAGCTCAGTTGGTAGAGCAGTGGACTGTTAATCCATTTGTCGCAAGTTCGAGTCTTGCATCCGGAGTGTCTCGTGTCCTTTTCCGAAAAGTCTGATGAGACCTGTCTTTCGGGAATCGTTGTTCGAGTGACGTATGATGATCCCAAAGGGCTTTTTTCTGTCGTTAGACTTCGCCTGGATGACCAATCGGTCATTACTCTCGTTGGATCCCTCTCAGGTCTTAGCATAGGACAGCGTGTTTCCTGTCAAGGTCAGTGGAAGCGTTCTGCTTCCTATGGAGATCAGTTTGCTGTTACCTCGTTCTTTATGGATGTGCCAACAGAAAACCTAGAAGAAATGATCCATTATTTGGGCTCAGGCAATCTTCCTGGTATTGGCCCTGTTTTAGCTGCCAAGATCGTTGAGAAATTTGGGAAGGAGACCCCTTTTATCCTTGATCATCGACCGGATCAATTAAGTATCATCCGGGGTATCACCCCTCAAAAAGCAGAACAGATCCACCAGGCTTGGAAGAAACAAAGAGATTTGTGCAATCTGATGGTTTTTTGCCAAAAGATTGGTTTATCGACACGACATACGAAGAAGATTCATGATAAGTGGGGTCTCCGCTCAGAAGAGGTCATCCGAGGTAATCCCTATATTTTGGTGCGAGAGATTTGGGGATTTGGATTCAAGAGAGCAGATCAAGTGGCCCAACATTTAGGCTTAGCACAAGACGCCCCTGTTAGGATCCAAGCTGCCTACGAGGCGATTATCTCTCAGAGTCATCAAGAGGGTCATACTTGTCTTCCTAAAGGGCATCTTTTAGAAGAAGCCCAGAGGCTTCTCCAACTAAATGAAAGAAGCGCCCTAGAAAAATATTTAGAACATCTTTTGAACGAGGGCCGTCTATTACAAGACTTAAAAGAGGGGTCTCTAGGCAAAGAGCCCTTTATTTGGAGTGCTCTTGCCTATAGAACGGAACAGAACATCGCTTCTCAGCTTGATCGCCTCTTACAATCTCCTTCTCGTATCCCCTCTTTTGATCTTGAAGGTCTTCTGCAGAAGTTATCTGATCAATTAGGCATGACCTTAGCCGACGCCCAAAAAGAGGCGGTTCGCATGACTTATACGCATAAAGTCCATATTTTGACTGGCGGACCTGGAACGGGCAAGAGCACCATCACTCGTTGTCTAGCTTGGATTGGAAAGCAACTTGGACTTGATTTGATCTGCTGTGCACCAACAGGAAAAGCAGCTAAGAGGCTAGGAGAAGCGAGTGGACATCCTTCCAAAACGATTCATCATTTACTGGAATATGACTTCGCATCTCAAACATTCCAAAAAACAGAAAATGCTCCTTTGGAAGCCGATTTGGTTATCGTAGACGAGATGAGCATGGTTGACTCTTTTCTTTTCCACCATCTCCTCAAAGCTATACCTTGTCATGCCCATCTTGTTTTAGTAGGAGACCGAGATCAACTGGCCAGTATTGGTCCAGGCCAAGTTTTGGAAGATTTGATCTCCTCCAGAAGGTTACCGATCTGCACTCTTTCTGTTCTGTTCAGACAATCGGAGCGCTCCGGCATTGTTCAAGCAGCCCATCTGATTCAATCTGGCCGTTCTCCTTTGATACAAGAGAGCCCAGACTTTTCTTTTATTGAAGAGCAAGATGGCCAGCGTATTGTCGAACGCATCTGTTTTGAAGTATACGAGAGACTCCCCCGTCTCTATAAGTTGGATCCTCAAGAAGAGGTTCAAGTACTCTGTCCTATGAGGAAGGGTCCCGTAGGCATTGAGCGTCTCAATACAGCCCTCCAACAGACTTTTCAAAAAGGGCAAGCGGGTAGTTTCTCTGTAGGATCGAGAACTTTCTTTCTAGGAGACAAGTTAATTCAAACCCGAAATAACTATCGTAAGGAAATCTTCAATGGGTCCATCCATTTCTTAAGATATGCGGATCTAGCCAACCAAACATGTGAACTCATCTCCATGGAAGGTAGATCTATAATCTATCGCTTTGATGAGCTTGATCAATTACAGCACGCCTATGCTTTGTCTGTTCACAAGTATCAAGGAAGTGAGGCCGAGTGTATTGTCATGCCTATTCATCCTTCCCATTCCATCATGCTCTTTAGAAGGCTGCTCTATACAGCCATCACACGAGCACGACAATACGTCCTCCTGATTGGTAGCAGAAAACATCTCTGGTATTGCGTGCGCAATCAAGGACAAACAGCACGCTTTACAGGGTTACGTCGTCAACTTGAAGAAAAATGGCCTCCCAGACCACTCCGTATATGATCGAGAATGGCTTGAACTGTCTCCTCTAAAGAGAAATTTGAACTGTCACAGACCCAGCAACCTGCGGGTTGAACCAAAGCTCCAATGGATCGGTGTGCATCGTCCCAATCCCTTTGGGCTAACTTAACTTGAATCTCTTCTAAGGATTGACCAGAAGGCCTTTGTTTAAATCGTCGCCGAGCCCTCTCTTTAAGGGAAGCTGTTAGAAAGATTTTGAGATCAGCATTGGGAAAAACAACAGAACCCATGTCTCGCCCTTCAAAAAAGAAATAGGGAGTTTCAAAGGAAAGGTCTCTCAAAGAAGAATTGATGAAGTCCCTCACACAAAGTTGGCGAGCAAGAACACCGATTGCAGATTCAATACGTGGCTGATCTTCAGGGAAGGGCAAAGACTCAGAAGAAGATAAACCACAAACCACCTGATGTCGGCAAGGCTTCCATTGCAATTGCCCCTTTTCAAGCAGGCAAGGAAAAAAAGAAACCAAATCCTCTTCTGTTCCATCCCATCCCTTTTGCAGAGCTGTCCAAGTCAGAAGTCGATAGGCCTGTCCAGAGTTTAACCAAAGTCCTCCTAAAGCTTCGGTACAGAGTCGTGTGATTTCACTCTTTCCACTTCCCCCAGGACCATCTAAAGTAATGACTAAAGACATGCTAAGGCGTAGATCAAAGGACAGACCATCAAGACAGAGTCGAGCATGTCAAGGATTCCTCCCATACCGGAAAAGGAACCGCTACTCCTCACACCACAAGATCTCTTGAAAGAAGACTCGATCAAATCACCAAACTGCGCAAAGAGAGCAACTCCAGGAGCACAAAACGTCAGCACAGATCCACTCCAAGGCGGGGTAGTGAAGAGACAAAGGAAGAGCGCTAACACTGTCGCGAAAACCATACCCCCTACAACACCCACCACCGTCTTATTAGGACTAACTCGAGGAGCTATAAGTTGCTTCCCAAAATGCTTCCCTGAGAAGTAGGCACCCGTATCTGAACCCTTAGCAACCAACAGTAGATAAAGCACCCACCAACGCCCATGGGGGAGCTTGTCCTCTAACAATTGCTCGAAGAGAGCGATCGGAAAATGAACGTAGAGAAAGATCAAAAGGGAAGACGAAAGACGGATAAAGGCAGAAAAGGGGTCGAAAAAGATCAAAACAGAAATCAAAGAAATCGCAGACAAAAGGGCTAGAGAAAGAGAAGGTAAGAAGTCGACACAAACAAAGAAAAAGATACTGAGGAGAAGGTGAAAGGATGGATGAATCAGGTCCTTGTACACAATCTGCGTCATTCTTACTAGCTCATATGTCGCCCCCCAGGCAAGCAAACGGATCCCGAAACGACAGACCAAACTTCCCAGGGCATAACCAGACATCCAGAAAAGAAAGGCCGCTAGCGAAGCCCCAACTAATCCAGAAAAAACACGTGCTCGTAACTCTCCCCATTCTACTCGTACTCGCACTTATTCCTCCGACTTCAATACTTCCAAGAAAGCCTTCTGAGGAACGGAAACCTTTCCCATTTGCTTCATTCTTTTCTTCCCTTCCTTCTGCTTGTCCCAAAGCTTACGCTTCCTCGTAATATCACCCCCATAGCATTTGGCTGTTACATCTTTAGCCAAAGCTGAAATCGTTTCTCGAGCCAAGATCTTGCCACCAACAGAAGCTTGGATCGGGATCTTGAAGAGATGCCGAGGAATGACACCCACTAATTTTTTACAAAGATACCTCCCTTTACGCTCTGCTTTAGATCGGTGAATTAAACAAGAAAAAGCATCTACGACTTCTCCGTTAATCCGTACCTCTAGCTTCACGATATCAGAAACACGATATCCAATTGGCTCATAATCGAACGAAGCATAACCCTTTGACAAAGACTTTAATTGGTCACCAAACTCAACAACAATCTCATTTAATGGAAACGCATACGTTAAAATAAGACGAGATGAGTCTAAGGTCTCAGTAGCTTGCAATTCTCCTCTCTTTTCAATACCCAACTGCATCACAGCACCTAGGTAGTCTGCTGGGACAAACAAACGTGCAGAAACCCAAGGTTCTTCTACCTTTACAATGGTGACAGGATCTGGATAGAAGGTAGGATTATCTACCTCAACTTGCCTATTCCCAATCAAAGAAAAACGATACAGAACACCGGGGGATGTCGAGATGATGTCTAAATCAAATTCTCTCTGTAACCTTTCGACAATAATTTCAAAGTGAAGAAGGCCAAGAAAACCGCACCGAAAACCTGAGCCAAGAGCGTGACTCGTTTCTGGGTCTACAGAAAGAGCAGAATCACTGAGCTGTAACTTGCCTAGGGCTTCTCGTAAGTTCAAATAGTCATCTGTAGTCGAAGGATAAATACCAGCAAATACAGTCGGCTTAATAACACGAAAACCTGGAAGACCCTCTTTGACAGAGGTTTTTATGTGAACAATCGTATCCCCTACTTGAACATCTTTCACTTGCTTGATATTGCCACATACATATCCCACCTCTCCTACGCACAGAGCATCAAGAGGGTGTTCTTTTGGACAAAAAACTCCTACCTCTGTTACTTCGAAGGTTTTTCCAGATGAAAGAAAAACAATTTTGTCTCCTTTAGCAATCGACCCAGATATCAGCCGCACATACACTAAAACACCACGATAAGAGTCGTAATGGGAGTCGAAAACAAGAGCTCTTAATTCTTCATCCTCCGGATCTCTAGGTGGTGGAACCTGTGTGACAAGAGCCTCCAAGATTTCCTCTACTCCTTCACCGGTCTTGGCCGAACAAAGAAAAACATCCGTTAAACATCCCAAAATCTCTTGAATTTCTCGCGTGACCCGGTCTGGATCAGCAGCAGGTAAATCAATTTTGTTAAGAACCGGAAGAATCGTTAGCCCCCGCTCTACAGCTAGAAAAAGATTGGCAAGCGTTTGCGCCTGCACACCCTGCGTTGCATCTACAACAAGAAGGGCTCCCTCACATGCCGCCAAGGATCTAGAAACCTCGTAAGAAAAATCGACATGTCCTGGAGTATCGAGCAAATTCAACTGATACTCTTCCCCCATAAAGGTATAGCGCATCGTTACCAAATGCGCCTTGATCGTGATCCCCCGTTCTCTCTCTAGTTCCATCCCATCTAAGACCTGAGGAACGAGCTCACGAGCAGAAAGAGTACCCGTTTTTTCCAACAAACGATCAGCCAAACTCGATTTTCCATGGTCGATATGGGCAATGATGGAGAAATTACGAATACGTTTCCAAAGCTTTTGCATCAATTGACTCACTTAAGACGATCTGTTCCAATCTGCGTGACAAGATTGACCATGAGGCTGTTCCACACGAGTGTAACCGTGTGACCCAAAAAAATCACGAATGCCTTGAATGAAATTTGCCGGCAGCACACTCGCTCGGAGACCATCGTAAAGGGCCAAAGAACTGCTCATGCAAGGCAAAGGGATCCCTAAGGACACCCCTAATCCTACCACTTTTCTCCAACCCGCAAGACCCCCTTCTATTCGCCCTAAGAAGGGATCGGAGAATACAGAAGCTTGATGATTCTTCCCGAAGACTTCTTGCATCTCAGCAAGAATGCGGCTACGTATAATACAACCCGATTTCCATACTCCGGCAACCGTTGCAGGGAGCACGCCCCAATTATGCAATTCAGAAGCACGAACAATCAATAGGAAGCCCTGTCCAAAAGCGAAGAGTTTGCAAACCTCAAGCGCTTGAGCCAAATCGAGTGAGTCTCGCTCACTCCAGGATTGCTTAGCAAAAGGCTCCTTCTCCCGACTCCTGGATTGAAAAAGAGTACGCAAATCCTTTTCCATAGAAAGGAATCGTGCTGCGACGGCTTCATAAAAAGCTGGTACAGGCACACCTAATTCGAGGCTGTCAGAAGTAGACCAACGCCCTGTCCCCTTTTGAGAAGCTTCATCCAAAATTTCATCGACCAAACACTCTTTCCTCTCTCCGTGATGACGAAGAACACGAATGGAAGCGTCCAATAAAAAACCACCCCAGGAGGCAGATTGCCAATGAGAAAAAATCGAAGCAATTTCTGAGCAATTCAAACCAAAACCTCGACGCAAAAGATCGTATGCTTCGGCAAGAAGTTGCATTTCTACGTATTCGATGCCATTATGCACCATCTTGACATAGTGCCCGCTGCCTCCCGATCCAATCCAGCGACAACAAGCATGGCCTTCTTCATCACGAGCTGCGACAGAAGCCAAAAGAGATTCAACACGTTGTCGAGAGGCTTCTGCCCCACTTGGCATCATAGCTGGTCCATGTCGTGCACCTTCCTCTCCACCGGAAATACCGCATCCAACATAAAGGATATTCTTTTCCACGAGGGCCTGCATTCTTCTCTCTGTATCGAGAAAGTGACTGTTCCCTCCATCAACGATTAAGTCTCCCTCCTCCAACAAAGGAACAAGTTGTTCCAATATTTTATCCAGAGCAGAACCTGCTGAAACCATGAGAAGAATATTTCGAGGCCTTCGTAGTTTTTTGACAAAATCTTCTAAAGATCGAGCCAGTTGCAAAGGATAGCGATCTTTATACTTTGCAAAAAAGTTCTCCGCTTTGGAAGTTGTTCTGTTGTAGACTACTACCCGATACTGATGATCAGCGAAATTGAGAGCCAAACTGGCCCCCATTGTCCCTAATCCCACGATCCCAAGATCTGACTCTTCTTGATGATCAGGCACTTCAATCCTCCTTAATGCCGTTTTCAAATGGGTACTTTAGAAGGGTGTTGCATAGAAAAGAACCCCCTTCTTGGGAAAATGCAGGGAAGCAGGCTTCGCAATCAAGAGGATAAATGATTTAGGCCCTCGTAGCTCAGTAGGATAGAGCGGTCGCCTCCTAAGCGACAGGTCGCGCGTTCGAGTCGCGCCGAGAGCAAGAAAGAGCTAATGGATAACAGCCTTAGCACGAATGGCTGCGCGGACCGTCTCTACCTTAACAAACAGCTCCTTGTCGTTAGGCAGCTTTCTCTCTATCGTTCTGTATGCATGTAAGATCGTGGAATGCGTCTTTTGAAAAGCCAACCCAAGGGCCATCAAAGGGCCTCGGACCCATTCACGAGCAAGAAACATAGCTACTTGCCTAGCAAGAGACACGTCTTTTATTCTCTTTGTGCTTCTGATATCTGTAATTTTGACGCCAAAATGGTTGCTAACCAGTTCGATAATCTCCTCTGCAGTAATGCGGTACTGTTCCTTTTGAGAAGACCCTAGAAGTTCACCTAAATTTTGCATAGCCAACTCTTCCGTTACAGGAAGGCTAAGCAAGCGACTTTGTGCACACAATTTGTTGACGATACCTTCAATTTGTCGCACATTAGACTGAAGGTGTTGAGCCAAAAGAAAGGCTGTTTTCTGCTCCAGGTCTAACCCGCGCAACTCCGCCTTGTGCTGTAGAATAGCCACACGTGTTTCAAGATCTGGCATGCCTAACTGGGCGACTAGTCCCCATTCCATACGCGCAACCATTCTTTCTGAAAGCTTAAGATCAGAAGGCGACTTATCACTTGTAATCACAATTTGTCTGGATTGATTAATCAGAGCCTCGAACATCGTGCAAAATTCGTTTTCAAAGTTCATCCTTTCCTGAAGGAACTGGATATCATCTACAAGCAGAACATCTAAATTGCGATAAGTCTTTTTTAAACGATCTACAGTCTTGTTACGTAAGCTATCTACGAGAGCATTCACAAACTCTTCGGCAGTCAAACATTGTACACGAATTTTTCGATGCGTTGCTAAGAGATGGTGTCCAATAGCATGAAGTAAGTGCGTTTTCCCCAATCCAACAGACCCATGAATAAAAAAAGGATTGTAAACCCTACCGGGTCGTGAAGCGACACCAAAAGCAGCCGATTTCGCAAACTGATTACAGGTGCCTTCAATGAAAGAGTCAAAGGTGTACGATCGATTCAGCTTCATCCCACCCGACTGATCCGAAGACGCAGAAGAGGCTGCCGAACGCGCTTGTACATCATTCGGTTCAGGCAAGGGAAGATCAGCAATAACAAACCGAATCGAAGGTTTACCATCTGAGCGCACAGGAAGGAAAGAACGCAAGTCTTCGCCAAAATTAGAGAGTAAATACTCCTGCACGAAAACGTTAGGCACTTGAAGAACACACTCGTCCTCCTCAACGCCCAAACAGACAATCGGATCGATCCAATTTTGAAAAGCCGTTAGAGAGGAACGCGAACGTGCAAATTCCAAAAATTGATCCCAAGCAGTCAAGGATGGACATATCGGCTCTCTATCCAGTAAAGCCACCTGAGCGCCCCCTTTTTCGTCTTGAGGTCCTCATTATACAGCAAGCTGTTCTCGCCAGCCCGACACCAAAGCTTCTGCTGCTCCAGCGATCTGCGGCAGCTGACTGTTCCGTAACTCCTCTGCAGCCTCTAACCCCTCTTCAATTTTGTTAAGGGAGAAAAGGCAATAGAGACGATTAAGACGGACTGTCCAATCCTCTGCATCAAATTGTAAAGCACGATCAAGGTATCTTAAAGCACGCCTATATTTGCCTAACTCTAGATAAAGAGCACCTAGAGTCTTAAAATCATATACTTCTTGTTTAGAAGGCATTTCCTGAGATTGAAAAATAACGAGAGCTTCAAAGAACGATTTTGCTATTTCATATTTCCCCTGTCGAATGTAGAAGTAACCAGTGAAACGCAAATCTTGAATTTGCTCATCGGAAAAACCTAGAAGGTCACGCCACACAATCTCCTTGTCTCCGTCCTTCATTTTTAGGCTCCTTGAAATCTAGCTCGGTTACAAATGGCACTCACACACCATTTTACAAGAGCCAATACCCTTTCCACAAAAGAACACAAGCTTTGCAACTGTCTTTTCCTCAAGCTCGAGGTTGGTAAGTAACTCGATAAGACGTCGCTCATCTCTGACCATTCGTCTTCATCTAGGCTCATCATTTTGTATTGATATGCCCAACTGGCCGGGAAATAACGCCATCCTACAGGAGCAACGTAATGTGCAACCGAAGGCTTGCGGAGAGGATGTTGATAATGGGACATATCCAGCCTTTCCGAGAACCGGGATTGACCAACTGTCGCAGAAACAAGGCCCGCCTCACGAAAACGATCATCTCCCAACCAAGGGGTAGAAACGCTCACTCTAGCATGATGCTGAACAATCCGAGCTTCGTGGTGTGCAGACCAAACAGATTCCAACAAAGATTGAAGACGAGCGTATTTCTGCGACTCGTCTCTTCCAAAGTCGGCAATAGTCACCTTGCGCATGATCTACCTCTCTTCTTTCTTATCCCACTGGATTATCTGAGTCGCTCTTTTTTTGAGAAAAGAGTAAAAACTCTTCCGAAGGGAAATGCATTTAGAGCTTTTCACTGGTTCCCAAAAGTATCTAAAGTTAAAATCGGGAAACAACCGGTGCCCCTACGTGCAACAATTACATATTCCTGTTCTCTCCGAGGTCCTCTCTTCTTTTCTGCCTCAGGATCGTCCTTTTTCCTATTTGGACTGTACTGTTGGCTGTGGGGGACACGCTCGACACATCCTTCGGACATCTTCTGTTCGCCATTTTGTTGGTGTCGACAGGGATCCCTCTGCCTTGGAGCAAGCACAGCGGGCGCTTTATTCAGACCTTCCTGAATTGTATTCTTTTATCCATTCCGATTTTGCTTCTTTTTCCGAGCAAGCTGTGAAAAAAGGACAAAGTTTTGACTTCCTTCTTCTCGACTTAGGAATGAGTTCTTTGCAGTTGGATCACCCAGAAAGAGGATTTTCCTATCGTTTTCGTAATGCTCCCCTCGACATGCGCATGAACCCTCATGATCCTCTATCTGCCCTGTCTATCTTACAATCCTACTCTGAACGAGAACTTTCGGATCTCTTCTTCAGAGGAGAAGTTCCTCGATCACGTCAACTAGCCCGTGCCCTCTGTATCTATCGAAAAAAGAAACCTATTGAAACTGTAGAGCATCTACTTGAAGCTGTTCACCCTGTCCTCAAAAAGAATCGAAGCCTTCATCCGGCCACGCTTCTTTTTCAAGCCTTACGCATGGAGGTCAATAGCGAACTAGATCAATTGCAGAGCACACTTTCTCTTTTGCCCCAACTTTTGTCTCCGGAAGGAGTTGCCGCCATCCTTTCCTTTCACAGTTTGGAAGATCGAATGGTTAAACATTCTTTGAAAAATCAGCAACAAAAAGGAGACCTCGCCATTCTAACAAAGAAACCTCTTGGCGCCTCTTCTGAAGAAAAGAGAAAAAACAAGAGGAGCCGATCCGCTAAATTACGGGTAGCTTGTCGTCTCCTCCACACTAAACCGCTTCCTTGATATCTGTACCTTCATTTTAAGGGGAAAGTTTTGCCTTGGATTGTCTTATTGCCATCTGATTGGGCCGTTCGCCTCCTCTCCGTCTGTGAAATTTCCATTTCGGCTTTAATTATCGACTATTTTTTATCTTTTTTTTGGGCGACACGGGTCATGAACGCCCTGCTCCTTCTTTCTGTTTTATGGTGTGCCTCTACTTGTACCCATCACCTAGATTTAACGGCACTGTCTCAAGTGACATGGGCTGCTTTCTCCATTTGTCTCCTTGCTGTTCCCTCTCTCTTTCAGCCCGAACTCCGCATTGCGCTAGTCACTTTTGGAAGTAAAAAAAGAAAAGATCTCGATCTAGAAGAACTAGAATCTTTTTTGGATCAATTGACACAGTCTGTTTTTCGGATGGCCAATCACAGAGTAGGAGGATTGATCATCATCGAAGACGAAGATTCACAAGAGAGAATTTCCTCACAGTTAGTCGTTTTACAAGCTAAGTTTTCCCAAGAGCTTTTGGAAACAATTTTTACCTTTGGAACTCCTTTACATGACGGGGCCGTCATCATTAGAGGATTAACGATTTTCGCAGCTGCCGCTATCCTACCTCTTGCCAATGATCCGAATAACCCGCTTTTGAAGTCGATGGGAACACGCCACCGAGCTGGCATGGGAGTCAGTCAGCAAACGGATGCTCTCGTGATTGTGATCTCCGAAGAACATGGTCGAGTCTCTCTCCTGAAGAATGGGCAAATGACAAGTGGTGTAAAACCAGATCGGTTTCGCTCTATTGTCAGAAGCACCCTATCTGCAGTTAGCTAGGAAACGGTTTCCGTGAAAGAGCGTCCTCTCCCTCCTAGCGTTCAAAAAAATTGGAAGAGACACTTATTTTCTTGTTTGATCGCTCTTTTTTGGTGGTGGAAAGTCCATCTTCTAACAGAGATCAACCAAATTTTTCTCGATGTCCCTGTATTCGTCAAAAACATCCCAAATGGATTCTATCTTTGTCATAGGAATAGCCGTGTCACACCTAGCACCAATCTCGTTTTGAGAGGGAAAAGAAATAGACTTGACCAGATCAACCCCTCCGACCTGCGTGTCGTACTTGACCTTGCTGAAAAACCAGTTGACTGTCTCTTCCATGTCGTCACATCTAAAGAAATTTATATGAATAACACACCGCTTACAGACTGGAGAGATTTAACAGCAGTAGGAAAACCGCAGGTGCATATCGCTCTGGTTGAAAAAACACAACAAACAGCGCCTGTGCAAATTATTTTGCCTCATACATGGAAACACCAAGTTTTGGCCTACGCTCCTCAAAGGCTCCAGCAACAAATGCGTGGAACCGAAGATTCTATTCAGAAACAGTTACAAATCGGGTTGTTCTGGCCTATTCCTGAACAAGCCATTGTTCAGGCTTATGAAGAGTTTCTTGCAGGGCCTCTTGATACAGGCATCTGTCTCAAATTGGCCCCTGAGCAAAGATCTGTTTACCTTCCAGCTTTATTTGAAGAGCCCAAAGCAATCACAGACACAAGGTTATCCCAATTACACATTTTTTTCGTTCCAAGACACGATCATCAATACAGTGTTGAATTACCGATAAAATCCTCTCGATCTTCTTCCTCATTGGCACGTTCTCTCTTCTCTTCCACACAAACGATTCCTTTCAAAGGCATTTCACCCCTCTTTCTAAAAACAGCACAAGAGCATCTTTTTTTAGACATGCACTGGCAATCAGAAACATGTCTTTGTCTTTCCTTGGGCATGACAGACTTGCCTCAATGGAAAAGGAATTTCATTGAGAAATATACTCGGCACTTACAAGAGCAAACGGGGCTGGCTCCATCTGAACTCGAAGAAGTCGCTGAACAATTCTTCGCCCACTATCTCGTTCAAATTAAACTAGAACCTTGCTTTGTTGAGCGTGTAGAAAGCCTTTTACAAAAGCGAGCCAGTTTTGCAAAAGTGGTAATTAACCAATGATAAAAAAGCATCTCTTCACTTCGTTCTGCCCTAACATGCCTCTCTCTTCTGGAACGAACTACCAGCTTTCTGAACAAGAATCACACCATGTTGTGCGCGTTCTCCGTAAACGAGCGGGAGAGAAGTTACGTGTGATCAACGGAAAAGGCGATGTGGCTCTCTCAAATTTGATAGAAGCGGATCCCCAAAAGGCGATTCTACGACATGAGGAGATCAAGCACCTCACCTCACCTCCACTTCACCTCTTCATAAACATAGAAAACAAACAACGACTCGAGTGGCTTATTGAAAAAGGAACAGAACTAGGAGTCACAGCTTTTTACATCCACTCCTCTATGAGGCTAACACTTCACCGACTCGAGCAAATCACTATCGCGGCACTCAAACAAAGTCGCAACCCTCTTCTTCCCTCTATCCAATTGATTTCCGACCCAGAATCCAACTTGGACCCGAAGGGATCTGTTCTCTGGTGTGATACAGAAGGGGTCCCTGTCAACACCATTAAGGCACTCCGTCTGCCTATCCAAATCATCGTAGGACCAGAAAATGGTTTTTCATCAGAAGAGAAAAAAAAACTTGAGAGAAGGGGCCAGGCCATTAAACTACATCGTTACCTTCTTCGAACGGAAACAGCTGCTCTAACGGCACTTAGTCAAGTCCAAGCCCACATAGAACAAACGGAAAGAGTGGGATTCGAACCCACGGTACCCTAACGGATACGCATCCTTAGCAGGGATGTGCTTTCGACCACTCAGCCATCTTTCCAAACCCGAGCGAGTGTGCCAGGAAAACCATTTTTCGTGTACCTTCCCTCTCTGATTCATACAGTGTACCCATAATGGAAACTCCACCGAAAGCATCAAAGAAATCGCTCTTCTCAAGAGATGCAGAAAAAATACTTCTTGGTTGTTCATTGTCCAACAACGATATCCTGCATCTTGTAGCTTCCGAGTTAGAGGAAATAGATTTTTTCTTTCCTGAACACCAGTGTCTCCTTCGAGTGTTGAAAGAGTTTTATCTTAATGACAGACCAGTAGATACACAGCTCGTTATAGAAGCTCTAAAAAAGAAAAATTTACTCGCTGATGTCGGTGGCATGGCGATGTTAGCCGATTTGGCCCACCTTTCTGGATTAACACCCTACACAGAAGAGTATATTCGTATCGTAAAGGACAAATCCACATTGCGTAAAATGATTCGCGCAGCTCAAAAAGTGGAAAAAGAGGCTAGAGAGGAACCGGATGATGTGCATTCCGCGTTGGATCGTGCACAACATCTTTTTTTTCAGATCAGCCAAAAAGTTCATGCACGAGACGGTCTAGCACTTTCCGCTTTTCTACAGGGGAAACACCCGTCTTCTCCCCAACCTTTCCTAGAAATATTAGAAAAGCGACAAGGAGATTTTCTCAGTAAAGGACCAGACCATTCTCGCGTAACTGGCCTCCCCACTCAATTCTACGATTTAGATCATATGATCAACGGTCTAAATCCGGCCCATCTGATTATTCTGGCTGGACGACCTGGTATGGGAAAAACAGCACTTGGCCTAAATATGTTAGAAAATGTTTGTTTTCATCAGAAAAAACCTGTTGGTATTTTTTCTTTAGAAATGCCTACAGAACAGCTGATTCACCGTATCATTGCCTCTCAAGCTGAGATTTCTTTAAGTAAAATCCTACAGGGAGATTTGACAGGAGCGGAGTTTCAGCGCATTGTCAGCTGTGTCAAGACCATCGAGAATGCGCAAATGATCATTGATGATCAGCCAAATATCAATATTTCTAACTTGCGCACGCGTGCTCGTCGTATGAAAGAAAAATTCAATATTGAGCTTCTGATGGTCGATTATCTTCAACTTCTTGATGGCCCAAAAACAAGCCGTTATGCAGAAAGCAGACAGAATGAAATATCTGAGATCTCGCGAATGATGAAGAACTTAGCTAGAGAGCTCCATATTCCTCTTCTTTGCCTCGCTCAATTATCTCGTAAAGTTGAAGAGAGACCAGGGCATCGGCCCATCATGAGTGATCTACGAGAGTCGGGCTGCCTAGCAGGAGAGACGCGTATCTCTCTGGAAAACACTACCCTTCCTCTCTGTGACGTGGTCTCGCAAGGGACAAGAACTTGGACATGCCAAACCCCTTTAGACAATCCGTCTCTTACACTCGGAAGAGTGTCGCAACATTGGAACAATGGGAAAAGAGCCTTATTTCTTTTGCAAACAGAGAGTGGACGATCGATTCGCGCCACAGCCAATCATCGTTTTTTACAACAACAAGGGTGGAGCCGACTGGACGCCCTTTCTATTGGAGAACAAGTCGCCTGTATTCGTAAAGGTCAAGAGGTGGTTTGGGATAGGATTCTTCGTATTCAACCTGATGGAGAAGACTTCGTTTTCGACTTAACAGTTACACCATGGCATAACTTCATTGCGAATGATTTCGTCGTACACAACAGCATTGAACAAGATGCAGATATTATTCTTTTTCTGCTGCGCCGTGAGTATTACGACCCAAATGATCGACCAGGATCAGCAGAGGTCATCGTTGCAAAGAACAGGTATGGCATAACTGGACAAGTGGAATTAGCTTATCGTGCTCGACTCGCACAGTTTGCTAATTTATTCCGAGACGAGGCATCCTCACAGCCGGGGGAGACGGGGAAGCACCCTTCACCTAAAAAGTTTCAAGATTTCTCACCGAGTTGACGGCTTCCGGTTTCTAAAAAAAGAAACAAACCGTAGACTAACGGCCGCTTGACTCTTTTTTGCTCAGTTAAGGACAAAGAACAGGACGTCTATGTCATCGGTCAAAAAGAAACGCAGACACAAAATGAATAAGCACAAGCGCAAGAAAAGGCGCAGGCGTGATCGTCATAAGCACAAGTACAAGTAGAGTGTTTTGAGCGAAAAGCCTTCTAGGTGATCTCTTTGAGATCGAAGAGGGCTATCGCGTTTTTTGTTGTGTCCTCAGCGACTTTTTCTACTGTTTCGTCTCTCAGGAGAGCAACAAACTTTGCTATTTCGGGAAGGTATCCGCTTTGGTTCACCCTTCTTCTGTCCGGTTCCGGACTGAGATAGGGTGCATCTGTCTCGAGGACGTAGCTTGAAGGGTCGAGTATCCTGACGCATTCTCTCAGTGCATTTGACCTTTTGAAGGTCACACACCCGCCGATTCCGACGCACCATCCTCTTTTAGTGATTTCTTTGTATTCTTCTATTCCTCCACCAAAGCAGTGGATAACGCCTCGGCGTGCCTGTCGATCTGACAGGTAATGTTGGTCTAAGATCTCCAAAACAAGAGGAAGCGCCTCTCGTGCGTGAACGACAACAGGTAACTGACACAATAAAGCCAATTCGAGATGGAGAATAAAACGCCTTCTCTGTTCTTCCAAAGGTACATCTTGATGGAAGAGATCGAGCCCTGTTTCTCCGACAGCCTTAAGCTTTGCTGTTTTGGCATATTGCTGTACTTCTTCCCAAAAAAGATCGTCCTGTCCGTATACATCGGCTGGATGAAGAGCGGCAACTATTCCGACAGAGGAGTAGCTTTGTTGCAGCTCCATGGCTCGATTCAAGTCCTTTGAAGAAAGACAGATCGTCATCATATAAGCTACTTGAGCCTGTTGTGCTTTCTCGATCCAAGCATGAGCAGGCCATAACTTGTCATGCGTCCAATGAACATGGGTGTCGACAAAAAACATAACGAACCCTCAAGGGAAAACGAGTCCTAGCTGTTCCTGAACGGGGTGAAAACCGATATTCTGAACACACAATTCATGGCGTTCTAAAATAAAAAAGGCAACGACAACCAAGAAAGCCATCATAATCCAGACCCAAGATACGATCCGATGAGAAAATTCTCGAGCGCAAAAAAGACAAAAGGAGACAAGATAAGAAGCCAGGCAGAGGGACCAAACTGTAGAAGGGAAGTAGACTGTTTCCGCAAAAGCCCGTGCAAAGAAAATGGCTCCAATTAAGAAGATCCACCCTGACAGGGCTTGTCCCCACCTTGAAAAGGAATCCCAAACTGTCCCTGAAACAGCTTCCCCCATAAAGATGGACTTAGAAAAGGAAGGCAGCAGCGTCCCTAAACCTAAAACGATGTAAAGAGGCCAGTAGGAGAGAAGGCTTTGGGAGAAGATATCGATCATCAAGCCTTTTGTCATAGGAATTAAGAATAAAAAGACGGAGCCTATTTGCAAAAAGGTCTTAAAAAAAAGAGCAATAAGGCTACCCAGGAGGTCTTTTTCTTTTTCTTGAAATTGGGATCGAGTGTCCGCAAGAAAAAAATACGTGGCACATCCTACGCAAAGGATGCAGACCGTTGAAAAAAAAGCTGCGTGATAAGGTGAGAGGTTCTCCACAACAGCCTTTAGGTTAATGAAGTAAGCCATAAGGTGCATGGAACTTCCTGCAGCTAGGGTAGCCATCAATGTCGTACCGGCTACGACCACTCTTTCTAGGAGGCCCAAAACAAAAAAAGACTGGGAGCAGATTCCCAAGTCAAAAGAAGTAGTCCAAGGTGCTAGTTGAATAAGGAGTCCCAGGACGAGCATACCAAGAAGGAGGCCCAAGTAATGGGAAGAGGGCAAAAAGGAGGAAGAGGGCAAAACGGAAAAAAACTTTCCGAAGAGACCCTCTCGATGGAGGATAGAAGATGTCGTATCTTGACAGACCAATATCCCTGAGAAGAGGGTCGAAAAAGTGACTAAAACTCGAAAGAGTCGACTAAACATATGTTCCCCTAACGAAAAAATTGTCTTGAAGTTTAGCGAGAAGGAGATTAACCCAGTAGGATTCTCCTTTGATTGTTATGATCTTTAAATCGTATCCATGCCAATCAGCAACATGAACATCCATTTTCTTTTTAAAGCCTATTGTCACTTTAGTCCTTTCTCTAAGTGCATCTTTCTGTGCCTATTTGCTTTTCTTCCCCTTAACTTCTTTTTTTTCCTTAGGGGCTTGTTTCACCTCAGGACATGTACGATTAAAGAAGAGGATATGATGCTTTACATTCAGGAAGCTCAAGACCGACCCTTTGATTTATTAAAAAAGGATATTTTGGTTCATCCCATTCTTGAGCCAATTTACGAAGATTTTTATGGCACCTGCCTCCTTCTTATTCAAAAGAATAGTTCCTGCACCAAAGAAGGTGGCTATTTGTCTCATGAAGATCTTGCCCTTGTTGAGCAGAGGGTCTCCTGCTTGATTGAAGAGGTAAAGCATGATCTCTACCAAAGGATTAACTTTTTCCCCTTTGGAATGTGGCTTTCTTTAGGAATGGGCCTTTTTGGTTTTTTGTACACCCTCTCAGTGGATTGGAGCCTAGAACCGCCCCCTCTCCTTTCTACGTATAGCTTCGACCTTGTTTTTCCCCTTCTTGCCCTTCTAAACGGGATGACTTGCTTGAGCTACCACTACTGGCTGCAACGATATGTTTCTCTCACAGTAGAGGGAGCTCATTCTCTCTTCCTGCGAATCAGGCAATCTGTTGAAATTCAGTACAAAAGAGTTACTTCTTAGAGAGGACAGCTCTTCTTGCTCAAAGATAAGGGTGGCTCACAAAAAGTCGACGGATTATAGATGGATGGTTCCTGTTCTTGAAGCTTGAAGGGCGGAGGGAGTCTGTCCTGATTATTCTTAGGAAAGGGATAGGGCTCTGTTACGCTGACCCCTTTTATCCTTATTGCTGCTCTAACTGGAGAAACATTCGATGACTTCCCAAAGGATCCTCCTGTCTGTTCTCTTGAGTACATATTGGATGTCCTGTGCCTCTGTTGAACAGAGACTGTGTAAGCGGACTCCCTTAGTTTTGCAAGCTAGTCAAGAGAGCAACTCAACCAGATCTTTACACCATATTCGTAAGCATCTCCATAGGCTTCTGTCTGCATTAGAACACCTTAAAGAAAAAGTCGAAAAAAAATGTCCTAGTAAGCTTAGCAAGGTCGAAGAAAATATTCGACGTGTTGAGAAGCTTCTTGAAAAAGTACGATCAAAAAATCCCTATATAAATGTAAAAGAACAGGACTTGGATCGAGTCCGTCGCGATATTCAAAACTTAATCGTGGAAGTCAGAACAGAAATCGCTCAAAGGGAAAGACAAAAGAGGGAAAAGGCAGAAGCTGCACCTACTGAGCATGATCTTACCGAAGGGACTACTGCTGGAGAGACACCCCTTCCAACTCCTCCTCAAGACCAAGGCAAAGAGAAAACAGCCTCTGTTCCCTTCGAAGAGGAACTCCAAAGTCTACAGCAGGAGACCTTGTCTCTCCGAGAGAGGTGGCAACCTGTTTTGGAGAAGCTTGAAGAAGTGAAGACCTTCCTATCGAGATGTGGTGCACAAGATCCTTCGCCCTGTATGGTAACGATTCATGAGCAGTTGTGTCGTGATGTTAATACGATCTACCTCAAGTCTCGGGAGTCAATTTACCATATTGGTCTGATTGAAGATGAGATCACATTTTTTCTCTCTAATCCTGGCCATGCCTCCATTGCTGGTTTAGAACGCCTTCGATCCGATATGAATGTAGAGAAAGAGGAGCTTGAAAGAGCCCAAGCAAAACTCGAACAATTTCTTCTTGTTCAGCAAAAGATCCCTCACTATTTCTTTTCAGAAGAGGAAAAAGCAAGAAGAGGAGAAGCTGCCCGACAAGATACAACGAAGCAAGTGGATGGTCTGAAAGATCACGGACTCCCCGAACCCCTCCAACAGGAGCAAATCAATCTCTATCGAGAAGATCTTAAGAACTTTACCTTAAACCTTCAAAAGTGTCGTGATCGTCTTGAAGAACTTCAAGCAGTAAATGTCCAGCTGCCCATGCTGGAACAAGTAAAGGAAGAAATCTCCATAACAGGAGAAGCTTTAAAAGACTTTCGTTCTTGTCTCGAGAAAAGACTGGAAGAGTTTCTTTCCAGCAGTAAAATTGTCTCACCTAAACAGGTCAAACTGTACCGCAAGAGATCTGTTGTTTCTCAAAAATTAGCACGCTTAGCACAAGTTTTTGATTTCTTAGAAAACCAAGAGCACGTGACCTCAGAGTCGGAACAGATACGTGGCATGCATCTAATGGGGAAAGAAGATACTATCTGTTCGATTTCCAAACAGTACGGTATTTCCGTTGAGAGTATTCTTAATGCTAATCCTAAGAAAAGGGAACCTTTTCATGAGGGGGACCTTATTAAGATTCCAGCATCAGGAGAATAAACTACCTAATTCAAAGGCTGTTACGGCAATCAGAAAAGAATGAACAAAAAACCATTCTAGACCGATTGGAACACCGTAGAAAAGAGCGAACATCAGCAGCGCCTGAAAAGCCGTAAGCAACTTTCCCGAAATCATGGATTGCCTAAGAGCAGAGGTTTGTCTTTCCCTAGCAGGAAGAGCTAGCCAGCAAAGCCAATAGAGGAGAAGGGCAAGATCCCGTAAAGGAATGAGAAGAAGATGATGATGTAGTTTTCCAGGTACAGAAGAAGAAAAAGACCAGGCAAGAGCATAGAAAAGAACGCGGTCAGCAACAGGGTCCAAGCAGGCTCCAAGAGCTGAACAAACTTTCCAGCGTCTTGCCAGAAAACCATCTAGTCCATCAGACAAAATAGCGAAGAAAAACAAAAACTTTTTTGTGGAGATAGAGAGGTTCAAACAAAGAACCAACCCCACGCCTAGCCTAAACAAGGTTAAGGTTTGAGGAACAATCCAAAAAGCCCAAAAGAGCATGTTTTATTTTAGTCCTTTAAGGAAAGCAGGAACTCAACGTTGCTGTTTGTCTTACGTAAACGACCTAGCAATAAGTTCATCGCGTCAATGACAGACAACTCTGTTGTAGCCTGTCTAAGAATGTAAATCTTCTCTAACTCACTAGGATGGTAAAGCATCTCTTCTTTACGTGTTCCACTACGTACAATATCGATAGCTGGGTAAATCCTTCGATCCGATAAAGCCTTCTCAAGGCAAAGCTCTGTTGTCCCCGTTCCTTTAAACTCTTCAGCAATGACTTCGTCCATTCTAGACGATGTTTCGACGAGTAAAGTAGCGAAAATAGTCAGGGAGCCCCCTTCTTCAATATTACGAGCTGCTCCAAAAAACCTTTTCGGTTTATGCAAAGCATTAGCGTCAATACCACCAGAAAGAATCTTACCCGAATGGGGCTGAACCGTATTGTAGGCCCGAGTCAAACGAGTTAAGGAATCGAGGAGGATAACAACATCGTGCCCGACTTCAACCAAACGCTTGGCTTTTTCAATCACCATCTCTGCTACCTGAACATGCCTTTCTGGAGTTTCGTCAAAGGTAGAAGCCACAACTTCCCCTTTGACAGTCCGTAACATGTCTGTCACCTCTTCAGGCCTTTCATCAATCAATAAGACCAAAAGAGTAACGTCTGGATGGTTGGTTGCAATAGCACGAGCAATGTTCTGGAGCATAACCGTCTTCCCAGAACGAGGAGGAGCCAAGATAATGCCTCTTTGACCCTTCCCAAGAGGACTGATCAAATCAATGACCCGAGTGGCAAGAACATCTTTCGTCGTTTCCATAACAAGACGCTCGCTTGGATAGCAAGGAGTCAAGTTTTCAAACAGAACACGATCCCTTAACTCTACAGCCGACTTCCCATTAATCTTGTCAATCTGATGAAGGGCAAAATACTTTTCTTTATCCTTAGGAGATCGAACTGTACCAGAAACAGTATCCCCTTTTTTAAGGTCAAAGCGGCGAATCTGCGCAGGAGAAACATAAATATCTTCAGCCGAAGAAAGATAATTGTAATTAGGAGAACGCAAAAAGCCAAACCCGTCCGCCAAAATTTCTAGACCACCTTCGCAAACTAAAATCTCATCCGGGCGTTCACATAACACACGAACACACTCAAACACCATTTGTGACTTGGTTAAAGATCCTGCGAAACGAAAACCAATCTGCTTAGCAAAAGCGTGCAGCCCCTCAACATTCATCCTTTGAAGATCCGCAATACGTGTTACACGCGGTACCCTATCTGAAGGAGAAGAACCCTCCTCCTCAGAAAAAGGAGCTGAACTTTCTTCGGAAGAAATACGAATCAAACGACACCGATCCTCATGTTGATCACGTACATTGCCAGAATACATACGATCAGAAGAACATGTTTGTCCATGACCACCCAAAGAATAAGCCCGATCAGACTTTTGCCTTCTAGGAACGGGTCGACGCTCCCGCCTCTCCCCTGTACTCCTCTCTGAATTGCGCTCTATTCCCTTCTCGACAGACCGAGACCGTGCCAAGCCATTTTCCTTAGAGGATCTTCTCTGAACCGAAGAAGGAGGAGAAACCAACATGGAAGGTGGTACGAGCAAGTTCTCCCTTGAGCGATCATCACAAGCGACCTTTGCTCCCACATTTTGCGAAAGGGCGTCCGAAGAAGACTCTTGATTAACTGATTCCGAATTCATGTAAGTCCCTTAAATGACAGAAAGAGAAGATGAACAACTTCACCAATAGGAAAATGACTTGATCTACAGCAACAAGCGCCCGTCGAGAAAGCGGAGAGACAAATAAGCCCATAACTCCACAAGAAATAACCCAAAGTCTCCCTAAACATGGACAGATGAACCAACCCCAGTGAGAAAGAAACAAGGGAGTACGGACCAAAGGACACCTGCCAGACACACTTTCCGGCATTCTCCACAATCTTGACACGAGACGACTAGAGCAAGGCCCTCATTTTAACTGGATAACCCATTTTCTCCAAAGTAGACTCTACGCAGCAGGGAGATTTTTTTACATGGCAGCGCAAAAGGGAAGCTACCTCATCATCCATGATGATCATTATTTCATTCAGCCGACTGTTCCTTTTATCAAAAAAGCAAGTCAAGCGCTCAAGTCGCATCTACAGTCGATGCTATTTGCCAAGCAAGGCTAAAAAAAGCCCTGCCTCTTCCCGGGGCTAATCAACTGGCATGTTTTTCAACAAAGAAAAAAAACCTTTTTCCTTGAGCCAAGTTTCTAAAGCCCCTTGCTGAACAGGGGAAGACCATGAGAAAGCAGGAAGAGGAATCGAATCAATCAATCGAGTAAAGGCTTCCATGAAAAGAGCCTGCTCACGATACTGCAGCAACAACTGACCCACTCGGCCAACTTGGTGCGAATCTATTGCCGCCTGCAATGTGCCATACTCTCGTAGGAGCGCAACCGCTTTTTTAGGGCCAAGACCAGGAATCCCCGGTAATCCATCTGATGCGTCTCCGACAATAGCCAACCAAGCTGGAATTTGTGTGGGCAAAACACCGTACTCGGCCTGGACACCTGCTTCATTTAGAAAAAGGAATTCTTTTTTGGGTCTAACCACCTGAACACTTGTAGAAACAAGCTGACAAAGGTCTTTATCAAAAGAGAAAACATACGTCTCTTGTTTTCTGTTTCTAACTACGGATCCAATGACGTCATCAGCTTCTTCTCCTTCTAAGGCAAGGCAAGGCAATCCTAAACGAGCACAAAGCTCGGGAACCTCCCCAATTTGAAAATAGAGGTCCGGATCAAGCTCGACTCTCTGCTCCTTGTAAAGCGGATAGAGTCGTCTTCTCCTTCTCTTGTTATCCGGACCATCTAAAACAACCAAGATAGGAGCCCCAAAGAATTCTGTTTTGAGTCGAAAAAGGAAACGCACAAGCCCAAATAGGGCTCCTGTAGGTTCTCCCTTGTCGTTTTTGAGGTAAGGCATCCCAAAGAAAGATCGAAAGAGGATGCCCGAAGCATCCAAAACAAGAGCAGGCCTATTAGTCATCATGCCAAGGCGAACCAAGAAAAAAGAGGAGATGCTAGCCACGATTGCAAAAGATTATCCAATTGGGAAGGGAAAGTATGTACCTTTTCTACCCTAACGACAGCTGCACCAGAAGTGCCATGTAAAAGCTCAATTTGACGCAAACACGCAGCTCGTCCTGAAACCACTCCATCTATTAAACCGAGTTCAAGAGCTTCTTGTGCTAAGAAAACGCGTGCTCCAATGTCATGACGCAATAGATCAACAGAGATAGAACGATGCACTGCAACATGGTTCAGAAAAAGCTCATAAATCTCATTTACAAGATGTTGTCTTCTGTTAACACCAGGTTCCTCTATGGGAAGAAGAAAGTTTAAATCCGTCTTGCCTGTACCAGCACTGATTAATCTTATGTCAACACCAAGGCGTTCCAAGGCTTCCCCGAAAGAAAAACAAGGAGAAATCACACCAATAGAGCCGATTAAAGAAATCGTATGAGCAAAAATTTTATCTGCTACACAACTCGTGAAAAAAGCAGCAGAAGCACACACTCCGTTGACAAAGACATACACAGGAATTTGTTCTCTGTTTTTCCAAACCTCCAAGCAATCAAACAGATCAAACCCTTCTTTTGCAAATCCACCTGGAGAATCGACATGAAGAATGAGAGCAGACACACCTCTCCACTTTTCTCCAGCTAACTGGATCGCGTAATTCAGAGCTCCTTCGATTTCTTTTCGGGAGATATTTTTTCCATTCATTTCCCCACGAATCGAAAGTTCGAGAAAGATAGAAGTATCTAGACTTGGCTCTAAGAAAACTCCATTTGCATTAGAAGAGGTTTGTAGAACGTATTTTCCCCCAGAACCTAAAGGTCCCATTGAAGAGACAGCCATAAGGGCTCCACCTATCAGCAGACATCCCATGCTAAACCCTAAAATCCAACCTATCCCCTTCGAAAAAGAACACCCAAACGATGTAAACCACTCTTTCACAACACCTCCAAATTAGAAAATTAGGAGCCCTATCATGCGCCTATTCTGGATATTGACCTTGACCCTCCTCGGCTACATTTATACAACACAGAATGAGCCCTTCTCTTTTTTCAAATCTCTTCTTCCAAGCCATCGTTCACCTTGTGAGGCTTTCGCGACAACCTTGTCAACACAAGCCCTTTCGGAAAGTCTATACCAGCAATACCCTGAAGCGAGCCTTTTAGACATCAGACAAGAATTTGTACCGTATCTTAAGCTAAGAGCGAATCATATCCAAGAATCCCTATCGGTCGAATCAGGCGTGATCCTCTGGTCTCTCCGTGACGGTGAAATGGTCTTAAATACGAAAACTTGGGGGAAGACACATGGACTTGGTGATTGTCTTCGAGCAAGAGTAAATGCAAAAGAACTTCAATTGCTCCGGTTTGTATCACAGCAAGAACGCCATACAATTGCTCTTTCCCGATTACAGAACATATTTAGGCAACAGGGGGAAAAGCAAACCGAACTTGCTTTAGAAAGCTGTATCGATAAAGGCCTTCTGGTACGGCAAGGCTCTCACGTCATGCTTTACTTCCACAATCCTATATGGCCCTCTCTACCTTATACACAGGAGAACCGCTTAATCGCTTGGACCTCTCTTGAAAGACGACAGACCATCCAAGCTATGTTTCACGCTGAGAATGTTTTGCCTTTTATAGAGCAGCTTTTTGTAGGGAAACAGTTGAGAGTGAGATCATACCAGATCGTATTCTTGCCCATCTACCGCCTCTTGTTTAAGTGGAAAGGAGAAACACAATCGCTCTATCTCAATGGCATCACTGGAGGGACGTACAACCTGGAGTGAAAAGAAAGGACTCCAAACATCTCCTCAACTCTGAGATACCTTCGCCCGTTCGACCTGAAAGAACAAGAGCACATCGAAAACAGACATTCGATCTAAAAAAAGAGACTACAGCACCACGATCCCCCTCAAAACAATCTACCTTGTTGAGGACAAGAAACATCTCTTTCTGAAGAAGAGAGGAATCGTATTCTTTCAATTGCCCAAGCAAGAGTTCAAAGTCTTTCTTCATTTCTGATAACTCTTCTTTCAGCTCAAGAACAAAGAGGAGAGCCTTCACACGACTAATATGGCGTAAAAAACGAATTCCAAGACCCTTGCCCAAATGAGCACCTTCAATAAGACCCGGAATGTCAGCAAGAGTCCATGGACCAAACGGTGTTGACAGTACACCTAAATTTGGAATGAGAGTTGTGAAAGGGTAATCCCCAATGCGGACCGGTAGACCTGTAAGGGCAGAGAACAAAGTGGACTTACCTGCATTGGGAAGTCCGATACATCCCACATCCGCAATAGACCGCAACTCCAGACGAATTTTCCGAACTTCTCCAGGAGCTCCTTCTGTTTTGGACCATGGCGTTTGATTAGAGGAAGAACGGAAGACCAAATTCCCTTTGCCTCCTCGGCCTCCTTTGCAAATGACGATAGGACAAGCAGAAGACATGACATCCCCCAAACGCTCCCCACTATCCTGATCCCAGACAAGCGTACCGAAAGGAACCTCAAGAATGAGATCCCCTCCACTAGGCCCCCGACAGCCATTTGATCCACCTTTCCTACCGTTTTCAGCACGAAGAGAAGGTTTATCTGAAAAAAAATGAAGAGAGTGAAGATGAGGAGAAGCACGAACACAAATACACCCACCGTCTCCTCCGTTTCCTCCTCCAGGTCCTCCCTTGGGTAATCGCTTAGCACGAATCCAAGACACGGACCCGTCACCACCACGACCTGCAATCCACTCCAAATTTTCTATTTCATCAACAAAAAGGACCATGTCTGAACGGACTACTCTTTGGCTACTCCCAGCGACTCAACTTCCAAGACAGTGCTCTTTCGTCTTACAAAACGCACACGACCAGAAACACGAGCAAAAAGCGTGTCATCCGATCCCCTGCCAACATTTCTTCCAGGATGCCATTTCGTTCCACGCTGACGCACCAAAATACTTCCTGCTAAAACGATCTGACCATTACCAACTTTTACGCCCAGATACTTAGGGCGAGAATCTCTTCCATTTCGCGTAGAACCTTGACCTTTTTTGTGAGCCATCTCGACTTACCCTCTTACAATTTCTAGCACTTCAATTCGGGAATACTTTTGACGATGCCCAAGACGACGACGACATCTTTTCCTTCTTTTGTAACGGAAAAAAATCAACTTCTCACCGGCTACACTTCCCAAAACACGCACAACCACCTTCGCTCCGGGAATAAAAGGAGACCCTAACACTAGCTTGCCGCCATTCTCCCGAATCGCTAAAACATCACACAACTCCAAAGTTTGACCAGACTCGGCCCCCAGCAGTTCCACGTCGACATAGTGTCCAGGCTCGAATTTGTACTGCTTCCCACCTGTACGCGCAACTGCATACGCTAAATCCATCTGACACGCTCCCAAACTTGATATAAAAAAACAACGCGCAATCAAAGCGACGAAACCATAGAACGAGTCGGCCATGTTAAATCGCGCAGCACTGAGAAGTCAAACACTACTAAAAATGAGACCTGCAGCGAAAGGACTCCAGAGAGCCTGAAAGATTAGCCAGGACCGGAATCGAACCGGTGACACAAGGATTTTCAGTCCTTTGCTCTACCGACTGAGCTACCTGGCCGGGAAAGAGGACAGGAGAGTAACTGGAGAAGTCTTTCTTCGCAATGTAGTAGACGACACTCCCCAAACTTAGAGACCACCAATCATTGAAAAAATTGTGTAAAAAAGCTAACCTCTCGGAGATCTTTTTACTTTCAGGAGCATTACTGGATGCCGACAAAAAACCAACTTCTCAGAAAGGGTCGTCAATCGAAAACGAGAGCATCGAAAGCACCGGCTCTGCAGTCCTGTCCCCAAAAGCGTGGAGTTTGTTTACAAGTCAAGACGAAAACACCGAAGAAGCCGAACTCCGCCTTGAGAAAGGTCGCTTGGGTCCGTCTTTCTAATGGGCAAGAGGTCATCGCCTACATTGGAGGAGAGGGGCACAATCTGCAGGAGCACAGTATGGTGCTCGTGCGTGGTGGTCGTACCAAAGACTTGCCTGGTGTCCGATATCACATCGTCCGAGGCATTATGGACTGTGCTGGAGTAAAAGGCAGGATGAAAGGAAGGTCGAAGTACGGGTCGAAAAGGCCTGTCGCCAAGACAGCTTCCAGATAGTTCAGTGAAGCTGTTATCCCAAATTTCCTTATACCTTACTGGAGGGCCCGATAAGTAACGGGTATCTTTTTCAAACAATAAATACGGATTTTTAAGGTGCCTGTTTATGTCTCGTCGGCGTCGCGCAGAAAAAAGAATAGTTGACCCAGACCCTGAGTTTTCCAGTCAGCTTCTTTCCAAGTTCATTAATAAGGTTATGATGCAAGGGAAGAAATCCCTTGCTCAAAGGATTGTCTATCGCGCTCTTTCTCGTTTTGCGCAGAAGATTAATGCAGAGGATCCTGCCAAAGCCTTTGAACAAGCCGTGGAAAATGTCAAACCTCTTGTTTCCGTCAAGTCGAGGAGAGTGGGAGGCGCTACTTATCAGGTTCCCGTTGAATTACCTGCTGACAAGAGGGTTTCTATGGCTTTCAAATGGATTATTCAATTTGCCAGAGCCAAGCCTGGGCGCAGCATGGAGGAGGCTCTCGCTTTAGAGTTGCTGGATGCCTACAATGGTCAAGGAACCAGTGTGAAAAAACGCGATGAGATGCACCGAGCAGCAGAAGCGAACAAGGCTTTTGCACATTACAAGTGGTAAGTTCAGAGGAGAGTACATGTCGTCCAACTCGCAAGAGAATCCACTAGCCTTTCTCCGAAATATCGGGATCATGGCCCATATTGATGCGGGCAAAACAACCCTGACAGAAAGGATCCTCTTTTACTCTGGTTCAGTGCATGCCATGGGTGAAGTGCACAAGGGTTCAGCCACCATGGATTGGATGGAACAAGAGAGGGAGCGTGGTATTACGATCACAGCGGCTGCGACTCGCGTGTTTTGGGGCAACTCTATTATTAACATTATCGATACTCCAGGACACGTTGACTTTACAATGGAAGTGGAGCGAGCTCTACGAGTTCTTGATGGTGCCTGTGCCGTTATTTGTGCAGTAGCTGGAGTACAACCGCAAACCGAAACAGTTTGGAGACAAGCAGACAAGTATGGGGTCCCTCGGATTGTTTTTGTGAACAAGATGGACCGCATGGGTGCCGACTTTTTTGGCGCGGTCAATTCTATTCGTGAAAAGTTAGGAGCCTCTCCCGTTCCTGTCCATGTCCCCATCGGAGCCGAAAGTGAGTTCCGCGGCATTGTCGATCTTATTGAGAGGAAGGCTGTTTTTTTTGAGGACGATTTAGGAAAAAAGTTTTCTATTGGAGAAATTCCAGAAGACATGCGGGGTGAGTGCGAAGATCGTCGTACCTACATGTTAGAAGAAATAGCGAGTTGTTCTAACGACGAATCTTTTTTGGACGACCTTTTGATCAGACCAGATAGCATTACCCCGGAACGCATTCAACAGCAGATCAGGAAGGGAGTCCTAGCAGGGGATTTCATCCCAGTTCTTTGTGGGAGCGCCTTTAAAAATAAGGGTGTTCAGCAGCTTTTAGACTGCGTCATCCGTTGGTTACCCTCTCCTCTAGATCGACAAGCTGTTAACGGTTTTGACCCTTATACAGAAGAAGAAAAAGCCCTCCCTCCTGATATAAAGGGGCCATTTGTTGCTTTAGCTTTCAAGATTATGAGTGATCCTTATGTGGGTCGCCTGACTTATGCTCGCGTGTATAGTGGGAGTCTAGACAAGGGGACAGCGATTTTGAACGTCTCCAAGGGCAAGAAGGAACGGGTCTCTCGTATCTTGCAGATGAATGCCAACGATCGAACGGATCTGGATCGCACATCCGTTGGAGAAATTCCAGCTTTTGTCGGTTTGAAGTTCACAACGACGGGTGATACGCTTTGTCAAGAAGGCACTCAGTTCCTTCTCGAAAGAATGGAGTTTCCAGAGCCCGTCATTTCCATGGCAATTGAACCGAAATCGAAAGCGGACAGAGAAAAGTTGTCCCTTGCTCTCTCCTCCTTATCTTCTGAAGATCCTACTTTTCGGGTTTCAACAAACGAAGAGACAGGCCAGACAATTATCTCAGGAATGGGCGAGCTCCATCTTGAGATTCTGTGCGACAGAATGTTTCGAGAATTCAGTGTTGCAGCTAATGTTGGTAAGCCTCAAGTTTCTTATAAAGAGACTATTTCCAAGCCCAATCGCTCTGAAATGAAATATGTGAAACAGAGCGGAGGTCGTGGTCAGTACGCACACGTAGTTTTAGAAATAGAGCCGAACCCTCCAGGAAAAGGCAATGAAATCCTTAATAAAATTACATGCGGTGTCATTCCGAAGGAGTACATTCCTGCAGTCATAAAAGGCGTGGAAGACGGCTTGACGACAGGTGTACTGGCTGGTTATCCGCTAGTCGATGTCAAGGTGTCCATCGTTTTTGGATCTTATCATGAGGTTGACTCAAGCGAGATTGCCTTTCGCATTTGTGGATCTATGGGGCTGAAGGATGCTGCTCGAGGTGCGAAGCCCATTCTAAAGGAACCTATCATGAAGGTTGAGGTCTTGACTCCAGAGGCTCAAATTGGAGATGTAATTGGAGACTTGAATCGTCGCCGAGGAAAAGTTTTAGGGCAGGAAATCGTGAAAGGAACCTATCAAGTTGCTGCAGAGGTTCCCTTAGCAGAAATGTCAGGCTATTCAACAGAGCTTCGTTCTCTGACTTCTGGACGTGGAACCTATACTGCATCGATCAGCCACTTCGAGCAAGTTCCTTCGAAAATTCAGGAAGCTATCGTTAAAAACTAAGCTTTGTTTGTTCTGAGAGAGGGAAAGCAATTATGCCAAAGAAAAAGTTCGAAAAAAAGATCAGGATTCGCTTGAAAGGTTTTGATAAGGGACTGCTTGATCATTCTGCAAGGGACATCACAGAAACTGCGAAAAGGACAGGAGCGATGGTTGTCGGTCCGATTCCTCTACCGACTAGTCGAGAACGTTATACTGTTTTGCGCTCCCCTCATGTCGATCGCAAATCTCGCGAGCAGTTCGAGCTCATCACTTACAACAGATTAATAGAGATCTTAGATCCTCCAGCAAAGACTTTGGACGCCTTGAAGGGCCTTGCCCTTTCCTGTGGTGTTGACATCAAACTAAAAATCTAAGGATCTGGGCGTCATGTCTGAAGAGTTGGACCTGAATTTGTTAAGGGAAATCCTTTTGACACATGGAACATCAGGAGATGAAAAACTAGTCGTTGAACTGTTGAAAGGTAAACTTGCCCCTTATGTTACTTCTTTCAATACGGACGCAATGGGTAATTTAACTGCCTATAGAAAGGGAACAACGAAAGCCGGAACCCGTTTGATGTTCAGCGCTCATATTGACGAGATTGGCTTGATGGTCAAACACATCGAGTCTTCCGGCTTTTTGCGTGTCCTCCCTATCGGAGGTATTGATCCCCGCACATTGGTTTGCCAAGAGTTCATCGTGTTGGGCTCTGAACCCATTCGTGGTGTCATTGGAACAAAGCCGATCCACATCCAGAAAGCTGAGGACAAGAAAGGTGAGACAAAATTAGATGATTGTCTAATCGACACTGGCTTAACAAAGGAAGAATTAGAAGCAAAGGGGGTCTCCATTGGAACACCCGTTGTCCGGGTTGGACACTTGAAAGAGTTAGGACCTCTTCTTTCTTCTAAATCGATGGATAATCGCATTTGTGTCTTTGCCCTTGTCTCCTTTCTCATGCAATTAGAGCAGTGCCCTCACGATCTTTATTGTGTTTTTTGCACTCAGGAAGAAGTAGGCTTAAGAGGGATTCGTAATGCAGCCGCAGCTATTCGACCTAATATCGGTATCAACTTCGACGTTGGATTAGCGGGAGATACCCCTGGCACGCCTGAGCATGAAGCGCGTTTAAAGCTAGGAGAGGGCACGGCAATTAAATTACTTGATGCCACTTCTTTTAGTCATCGTGGTCTCTTTGAAAAAATGAAGGGCATTGCCTTAAGAAATGCAATTCCTTTTCAAATCGACGCTTGTACCAGTGGAGGAACGGATGCTGCGGGTATGCAGTATCTTTCGCTTGTCAACTGCATTGTGGGAGGTGTTTCTCTGCCTCTGCGCTACATGCACTCTCCAGTGGAAACAGTACACAGAAAAGATGTTGCTGGCACTATCAACTTGATGAAGGCTATTGCAAGTGATACTTCTCTAAAAGACCTCTTAACTTAGAGCAAGGTGGTATGCCCTGCCACCAGGGCAACCCCAGACAGTACTCTGAAAAAGATATTTCCCTTAAGAGAGACAACGCGTCCTGTAGCTCTTCCTTTGGAGACGTCAACTCTAGACGGCCTGGGCAGGCGACAGCAATGAAAGGGGACTGGATAAAGTAGTTGTAGTTCGCCACTTGTCTCTTGGCTTTTCTCCAAAAGGATTCTTTTGTTTTACACTCAATAAGCAGTAAGGGTTCCATTCTGCCTTCTCGAGAATAACAGTAAAGCAAGTCCAAACGTTTTATAGCGGAAGAAAGGATGGGGCTCAGGCACTTCGTATCTTTTTCTGAAGCCAAACTTTGTCTTGAAAAACCTAGGCGCTCCATTGAAATCAAAAGACGATTCTTAAAAGATGGTTCCGAAATCAACTGCAACCTCTAGATAGAGGGACAGGATACACCGGAAAGGATTCGAACCTCCAACCCCCTGGTCCGAAGCCAGGTGCTCTGTCCGTTGAGCTACCGGTGCAAGGAGAGGTATGTTAAAACTTCCCTATTTTTTTAGCTAACGCTGAATATGTTTTACGTAGAAAAAACGGGATTCCCCATTCGAATAAAACCTTGTAAATCTAAACCTCACCATCGCATGATGCTTTTTTTATCTGAGCAAGGTACAGAAGAGATCTTTATTCCTGCCCCTTTCTCTCCCTATCCTCTCTCTCTTTTGCGTGTCTTCCTAAGACAGCATACAGTCGATTTTTCCTCCCTCCTCTACTCTGAGCAGATGTATCCCTCCCCTTTAGAAAAAGGAATGCCTCTCTTCGAACTACAATCTCTACTTGCTTCTTCTTTGCAACCTGGTATACCAGTCGATGCTCTTTTTCGACTTGTACAAGAGCTTCTTTTCCCACCCCAAGCAGATCCAGATATTCTTTTTATCAAAGTGGCTTGCTTTCTGCTGGCTTCAGAGGGCCTTTGGCCCTCAACTCTGGAAGATTGGCCTTCCTCGATTTTTAAAAAGGATCCTTTGAAAAAGGGATGGTCTTTCTTGCTCCACCTACATAAACAGCCTCCTCTCTCTTTACACCAGCTCGAGCTACAAAAAGATTGGGACTTATCCTTTTGGAAAAAAGCTCTCATACGGCTCTTATACCAATAGCCCTCATTCTTCTTGATAAACACGTATAGAAAAAGATTGGAGGAAAAGATGCCCTCGTACAGAATTTTTGCGATCCTTGAGGAACATTCTTTGGGGTTTGTAGGCTCTGGGAGCTGATGTCGAGTTATATTTTCGAATTTCTTCGGGCGATCAGAAAGGAACGAAGGAGAGCACTTTTTTATGTTCGAACGAAGAAGTAGTCGTCCCCTTCTCCTCTTCTTTTGTTTTCTCTTTATCTGTCTCGTCAGTTACCTCTCGGTGCTCGGTGTCAAAAAAGGGGAGAATCGTAGCGTACGCATTGGCATTAAAAATGCGACGATTACGCTTAACCCTTTTGGCTATTTATCTCTTTCTTCGATGATCATCTCCAAACACTTATACGAAAGTCTTGTCGAATTAGATAGCAAGAACACAATTGTCCCTAAAGCTTGTGAAAGGTTTGAATTTGACCCTGAAAGAAAGACATACACCTTTTATCTTCGAAAAGCCTCCTGGTCCGACGGCACACCTGTTACAGCTTATGACTTTGAACGATCATGGAAATATAGCTTGGAAGGCGACAAGACGCATCTGAACCATCATATGCGTCATTATATGACCTCCATTCAAGGCGCAAAAGACTTTCCTTTTAAGGGCATCTGGGAAGAGGTAGGGGTACGCGTACTAAATGAGCATACCATTGAAGTGACCCTAGAACGAGATGCACCTTCATTCCTGTCCTACTTGGCGCTGCCTTTGTTTTGCCCACGCCATCCGTCTTGGAAGGACGAGTTCGGTCCAACGAATGGCCCATTTTTCCTAGAAAAGTGGACTTTTGACCATTCGGTCACACTTAAGAAAAACCCCTTCTATTGGGATGCTACGTCAGTCAGTTTAGATACTTTAGAGTTTCAACTTGTTCATACGAAGTTAGGTCTCCTTTTACTGGAAAAAAAAGAAATCCACTTTTGCGAGTTACCAGAAAACCTCCCCTTCGTTGAAACAGAGCTTCTTCTAGCCAATCGCTTGCACGTTCTCAACCAAACCTATCGCACACGTGTCATCTGTATCAATGCAACACATCCCCTTCTTGCCAATACAAAAATTCGAAAAGCTCTCAACTTAAGCCTAGATCGAGAAACGCTTGTTCGCGTCGTTGCACGATATGGACAACCTGCTTACACCATGATTCCACCATACATTTCTTCTATCGAACAGCATCTTGTTCAACCCATTAAGGAAGACCCGAACCTTGCAAAGCAGTTTCTTGATGAGGGGTTGAAAGAATTAGGACTGTCTCGTACAGATTTTAGCGAAATCTGCCTCTACTTTCCCACAACTTTGCCTAGAGAGGTCCCTGAAGCCATTCAACAAAGATGGCATAAAGTCTTAGGTATTTTCATTCCCGCTCAAGCTAAGGACGCCACATCGAGTTTAGAACAATTGGCGAAAGGCCAACCGGGACTTTATGCCATAACGTGGTGCCCAGACTATGCAGACGTCTTGAATTTCTTAGAGATCTTTGCTGGGGACGGATTATTTAACCTTCAGTGGAACTCCTCCTCTTTTGACGACCTAATTAAAAAAGCAAAAAGTGCCTCAACAACTCGAGAGAAAGAGCTCTTTCTGTCCAAGGCAGAACAGATTCTACTACATGAGGCATCCGTGATCCCTCTTTACAGGCCCCCTGCCCTCTTTGCAGTCGATCGATCATTGAGAAATTTTCAAATTAGCCCTATTCACACTATGGATTTCTCGCGATGTTACTGGGACCCAGAACAATGACCAAGAATCACAGAACGGACAAACACTTTTACGACAGAAAATTGTCTCAGGCCTTGTTTATTCTCTTTCTCACTCTTTGGGGGTCATGTACTTACCTTTGGACCAAGCAGTCTCCTTCTAGATCTGGGTTAACTGTTGCTTTGCCCTTTGACCCAAATGGGTCACTTTTTCCACCTGCACCTTCCTCGATCACCACCATTTTAGTGCGGCACCTCTATGAAGGGTTAACATGCGTCAACGAGCAGGGTGAGGTGGAGCTTGCACTAGCGGATGGCATGCATGTTTCTGACGACGAAACAACTTACACCTTTTCCTTACGTAATCGTTTTTGGTCCGATGGATCTCCTCTAACTTCTTTTGACCTAGAACAAGGATGGAAAGATATTCTTCTCCAGTTCGGCCCTGAGGGATGTCCCCAAGTGATGAAATTGATTACTGGGGTGACAGATTTTCTTAACAATCGCATCCCCTGGGATCAAGTTGGAATCAAAGCAACGCAACCTGATCAATTTCAAGTCTCATTGAATGAGCCAGATCCTGCTTTTCCAAGGGTATTATCCCTTCCTTTTCTTGTCCCTAGGGATCCGACACTTGGACAAGAGAAAAATAACGGCCCTTTCTTTATCAAATCGTGGCATCCCGGGAACTTGGTTTTGAAAAGAAACCCTTTTTATCCTAGGGCACATCAAGTTCATTTAGATGAAGTCAGTATTCTCTTTTTGAGAGATGAAAAATTATCTTTTTCCCTTCTCGAACAGGGACAAATTGACCTTGCTGTTTTTTATGACCAAGTCAAACCTTCACGGCAACTTATACGTGCAGAACCTTATCTACTGCATGTTATCGGACAATCTGGTCTGACAGCAGCGATCTTATTCAACAGGAAGAAGCAACCTCTCCACCATCTTCAAATTCGTCAAGCCTTAAGCTTAGCCATTAAGAGAGAAGCTCTCCTAGAGCAGCATTCTCACCTCAACTTCCCAGCTTATCAACTCATTCCACCTGTACTTGCTAAGAAAGAAAAGGAAAATACAGAGCCCTATCATAAGAGGAAGGAAAAAGCTAAAGAGCTCCTCGAAGGAGCTATCCGAGAACTACATTTATCAACGGACGACTTTGATGGCCTTAATATTCTCGCCCTTGAAGAAGGTCCTCCTTTCATAGTTCGACAGATCATTCGAAAAACTTGGATTAAGAGTTTAGGGGTTTCTTTACCTATTGAACAACCTCCCTTCGAACAAGGGATTCAACAGCTCCTATCAGGAGATTTCAATATTGCACTCCTTTTTTACCAAAGTAGTTGTCCTGAAAATGATTCCTTCCTGGAACCTTTTTTACACGGACATTTACATCATCTGCTCACACCTGAAGAGAAGGTCCGTTTTCTTTCTGAAGAGCTTTCTATTGAGGAGATGGAGCAGACTTTACTGGATAATTACATCGTTATACCGCTCTACCATCCTGGGTACCTATGTGGGACGCGACTTGGACTAAAAGGGGTAAACATTGACCCTTTCTTTCAGGATATTGATTTCTCACGAGCATATTGGGAAAGAACAAATTCCTTTGCATCAGGATAAAATTGAACTTGAACCAAGAAATTATCTTTCCCTTCTGAGCTATGGCCCATGAAGAGAATATTTTTTCCTACGTTATACACGCTCTGCAACCACGATTCCTCATTGCTATGATTAACACTTGGAATCAGAACCAGTTCAATATCTTCGACAGAAAACGGATAGTTTGCCAAATAGGGACGCCATTGTTCATTTGTATTAATCACGTGTAGGATCTTTTCAACAGCTCGCACAAAAGCATCCTGTAAATTGCCTTTAGGAAAGGGATGAGGATCAATCCACTTTCCAGAACAAAAGATCTTTCTTACTGCACCGAAGGACGAATCACATACGTTACATGCCCGATCTTCTAAACGAAATTGAATAATCCCTAATTCATTCAATTCATCATCTAAAAGATCTGGTAAGGCTGCAAACAAGTGACCAAAAGGTTGTCTAAGCAGTAGATGCGTGGTAAAATCAAACCTGTTGAAGAAGTCTGCTTCTTCAGGCATGAGGGCCGGATGCGTTCCATCCTCAAGCTGCTCCTTCAAGAGTCTTCGCTCTTTGAAAAGAAGGTTGGTTTCGTTTTTGTTGTATCTTTCAAAAGTTGTCCAGCCGCGCATCAAGTCAATGGAAGAGTCTCCAATACCATTCCTTTCCCGAAAAAAAAGAACAACGTGTAGAAAGTCGGCATCTAAACATGGCCTGAGCTTGATTAGATCAAGATCTTGACTTGCATTGAGTCGATGGTAAATTGCCTCGTAGATTTGGTAAAGCAATTGAGCTGCTTCTTCCTTCGAAAGAACCCTTCTCGGAGAAGAAAAAGACCAATAAAGATTACGAATAGCTGTATAGCAGCTCGATGCTGTACCAGAGGACTGAAGGTCGAAAAGACGACAAACCTCTTCAAGAATAGTCATTTGCAAATCTTGCAGACGATGATAAGGTTGGGGCACCTCATGAGCGCATAGCCTCATAAGATAAGCAAAAGAAATAATGAGCAGGACCTTGCCTCTATTCATAAGATAAGCCTCGAAAATTCTCTACAAACTTCTCAATATGTCGAAAATAAGTGGGCGAAAGAAAAGGATGATCGAGAAAGGGCGCTGTTGTTGTCGCAGGAACGAACGAAAGTATCGACCTTTTGTTTGCACGCCCCCCCATGACTAGAGTGATAGGATCCCTCGAGGAAACAACCTGAAAAGAAGAGAGAAAGCCTCTAGGCTCCAAAACAGAGGCTGGACCACAGGCAAAGTAATGAAAGTGTCTTGCCGTCTTCCAGGCAGAGTTTCGAAAGACGACTTTGGAAACTGAAGTGCCATCACTGTGTGCAAACAGCATAGAAGGCTCAGACCGATTCAAAATCAAAACGAGGCGCATAGCCTCCTTCAAATTCCTGACAGCTGGATTGGTCTCTGCAGGCAAAAAACCTTTAGCGTTCAAAAATCCTCTGGCCAAATTCTTGAGCGCTACTCGACAAGAAGAGTTGTAAGAGACTAGAACATTCACACCACAAAACCGAGAAAGAAACCAGCCTTGATACAAGGCATCAGCCAAGGTGTTTTGAATACCATTAACGTAAATAACGGTCTCCATAGCCACTTGCCTGGGAGCCGCCTCATGTAAAATAAGATAACTGCCTGAAGGAGACCAACTGCTTCTTTGAAAACGATCTACAGGATTGATAAGAACACGCAAATTGAGAGTGGCTTCTAAGACCCGACACCAAGCTGAAAAACAGCCCTTCTGCAGAAAGGCAGTACAAATATCTGTGAACGAGGCCTCTTCCGTAATAGAAGAGGAAACTTGCCGCCATAATCCTGTTTGTTTGGCCATGTGGTGGAAAGTCTTTTCAGTAAACCCAGGGGGCAACTTGAGCACACCCTTCTCTTGAAGAACCATGCCCGAATTAGCAAATCCAACCAAAAGACGAATGAGAGGAGAAAAAAGAAACTTTATTAAAGAAAATCCCTTTTTCTTACCTAGATTCACCTCACTACCTGCTTTGTTTGATGTGATAGCAGATTGTAAACACGCTCCTGTGACAGGAGCATACACAAGAATTAAAACACAAAAATGCGAGATTCGTCCCAACATGGCATTAGCCCTTCTCAAAAAGAGTAGTTAAATTGAACGAAAAAACCAGAGAAAGTTTGTACCAAAGTGCCTCGTAAATATTGATCCACTGCACTGAAAATCAACCTCCCATCCTCACCCACACGTGTTTGAAGAGCTGGCAAAAGAATGTCGGCATCCAACGACCAATATGCTTTTCCTAAACCCACTTCCACTGCATGAAAGGGAAAATGTACGCTGAGCTGGTACGATAAACCCATCTGATAACTCGATGCACTACCTGCTCCAAAAAAATCCCAGTAATCTAGCCCCATTCCGGCCGTATCGGCATACACCACCGGGGAAAAGGCGCATTCTCCCTTTAACATGAGCTGGGCATATTGCAAACGAGTGGCCACCCCGACACGTACACAGTCCCAAAAGAGACTAGGCCATCTTGTTCCCCTTCTATCCAGTTGTGTACTGGACAGCGTTAATGCACTGTAAATGGAATGCACATCGCTAAAAAAGACACCCTGTCTTAAACGAGAAACACCAACAAATGGGAATAAATCCACGTCGCTACCAAAGCAGCGATTAAATAAAAAATTAATTCCGAAATCACATGCACATCCTAAAGTGCCATAGAAACAATGGTCTGTAGTCACAACCTGTTGTGTGCTGTCTGGTGGTGGCTCCATGGAAAGCCCAAAGACCGTCTTTGCCTTGGTTAGAGAAGCACGGACACCAAAACAATACCACTCGAGAAAAGTAGCCCATTCAGAAAAACGATAAGAAAAACAACCCTCTCGCCAAGGGATAACCCTTGGCTGTAGATTAAGAGGAGCTGTCGCGTCTATATCCCACTGGATAAAACAATCAGCTGACCAAGAGCAATACTCACAGACAAATGGACTGCGATTTCTAGATCGCAAGACGCCATCGGCTTTCAAGTCGAAAGGAATCCATACTAAACATAAGAATCCGGTCAACCAGTTGAATCTGCTCATGTCACGTAAATTGAAAACAGGCAATTTCTCGTCTAGCAGAGGGAACAGAATCGGAGCCGTGTACCGCATTACGGTCAATTGACTCACCAAAATCGGCACGAATAGTCCCCTTTGGAGATCTTTTAGGATCCGTTTCTCCAATCAACTCTCTCCCAAGAGCAACGGCACTGTCTCCCTCAAACACACAAACAACCATAGGACCTTCTGTCATAAAGGCAACAAGATCGTGGAAAAAAGCCTTATCAAGGTGCTCTCGATAAAACTCCTGGGCACGTTCTTCGGTAAACGTGTCTAACTTCATGGCGACCAAAGTCAACCCTCCCTCCTCGAATCGTGAGAGAATCTTTCCAATGCATTTCTTTTGAACAGAATCTGGTTTAATCAAAACTAAAGTTCTTTCACTCATCTCTTAACCCTGTCGTACTTTTGAATCAAAAAAGGATACCTTTATGTTTCAAGAAGCTCAAGAACCTCTTCCCAGGTTAGCTTGGTCATCACGTCTTCCTCATTAGTGATGACCTGTTCCGCAAGATTGCGCTTTCTCTCTTGCATCTCTATAATTTTTTCTTCAATCGTTCCCAAAGTTACGAGTTTGTAGCACGAGACGTTTTTGCTTTGTCCCGTTCGATGAACGCGACTCGTTGCTTGCTCCTCCAAAGCCGGGTTCCACCACATGTCATAGTGAATGACACTATCTGCTCCAACCAAATTTAGACCTGTTCCACCTGCTTTTAAAGAGACGAGAAAAAGTGAAATGTCAGGATTCTCATTGAATTGATGTACTGTCTCCATACGATTTTTAGATGAGCCATCTAAATAGGAAAACACAACATCACGTTTTTCTAAGTCCTCTTTCATGATCTGTAACATTTTCGTATACTGACTGAAGACAACGGCCTTGTGCTGGCTAGCAACAAGGGAATCAACGAGCTCCAAAAACATTTGATATTTTGCGGAATCACATTTCAAGCTGTTGTCCTTTGAGAATATAGCAGGATGACAACAAATTTGTTTTAATCGTGTCAAAGTCGCTAAAACATTGATTTGAACGCTTTCGAAACCTTCTTTTGAAATCAATGTTGTCAGCTCTTCCTTCGCAGAACGAGCATAAGAGCAATAGAGCTCCTTCTGGGAGTCTGTCAAAGCACAGTGATAAACGATTTCATTGACAGGAGGTAAGTCTTGCACAACATCCTTCTTTAAGCGTCTGAGAATGAAAGGAGACACTTTTCTCTTCAATCTTTCCATACGTTCTTCGCTATCATCCTGAAAAAGAGTCCCTTTAACATACTTATCTACAAAACGTTCATAATTGCTCAGAAAGCCTGGCATTAAAAAATCAAATAGGCTCCACAGTTCTTGGACATTATTTTCTACGGGTGTTCCAGTGAGAACGAGTCGGTGATGGCTCTTCACCAGTTTGACAGCTTTTGCGTTGCGAGTAGACCTATTTTTAATGTGTTGAGCCTCATCAAGAACGACATATCCGAAAACGGTCTTTTTATATGATTCCACGTCCTTTTGGAGTAGGGTGTAGGAAGTGATAAGAACGTCGATTTGACCTTGACACGATTCAATTATTTTCTTTCTGGTAATGGGCGCACCGTCTACAACATAAGAACTGAGATTCGGACTAAACTTCTGAATCTCTTCTTGCCAATTGTAGAGAAGAGAGGTTGGGCAAACGACTAAAGAAACAGCACCTGGATTCAATTCTTTGAAGTGGGTCAAAGCAACAATACCTTGTAAGGTCTTGCCTAACCCCATATCGTCAGCTAGAATTCCGTTGAGGTGCATCTTCCGTAACCGCTCGAGCCAAACAATCCCCTCCTCTTGATAAGTTCGAAAAACGGCTTTAATATCTTGGGGAATGACGGCAGTCTCACTGAGAGGAAAGTCGCTCATTTCTCGTTGAAAAGCTAAAAGCTTTTCATCAATCGTTAAATCAATGAGTTCATTAAGCTTTTCTTTAGGGTTAACTTGGGCCAATGTCCAAAACGGCACCTGGAAAACTCCAGTCTCGAGCTTCTTAATCCCCAAGTCATCAAAGAAATGGATAATTTCCATCAGCCTTTTTAGATCAAGAACAAGAACACGCTTAATCTTTTTCCCTGCACTTCTTCGATCTGAAGAAATCAAATCGACATATCTTCTTTCGTATAGAACACATTCCCACAATCTTTCTAGAGAAAGCCCTGCCAAGTGACCATTCACTTCAATATGCGCCTCGTACTGTCCTGGAACAATACCCTCATAGAGTCCAACCTTGAAAGTCGTTGCATCATAGATAAATTGATCCAAAAGATTGTCTGGGCATCGAAACTCAATTCGATCTCGATATTTCGGAATGACTTCTGTCATGAAGTAAAGGAGAGCTCTCTCGTTTTTGGCCAGAAAAAGATTTGTTTCTGGATCAAAAACAAAATGATGGAAAATGTCGTTAACCAAAGCTCGCTCTTGAACGAGGTTACGTGCCAAAATACCCTCATCCGACACAAACTGTCGAATAATCTCCACTGTCAATCTAGAAACAGCTTCAGGCACTTCCAAGTCACCGTAAAGGAATGAAAACTGAACTTCCAGCTTCCCTCCTACATAAAAGACATGACAGATTCCTCTTACATCACCTGTGTACACGTAGGTCGAGAATTGCTGGATCAACTCTTCGTTGTCGATTCGGAGCAATTTGCGCATTTCAGGAAGAACATACTCTAAAAATGTACCACACAAGGGCTCTGGTATGACGAGGTTGTCAAGTCGCTCAATTCTACGCAAATGAGCAGACATCACTTCATTCCGAAAAGCGTAGTAAACTCCGTTAAATAGCAGACCGGGGGGAGAACTCTTTAGCAAGAGGCAAACATCTTGTAGCTTGACGCGCATTGTCTGATTTAAGGCCAAGAGGATTTTGAGAATCAACTTAGGTGAAGGTGATTGGATCGCATCTAATTCGAGAACCACTTCAATAGGATCCACAGCAAAACGCAAAGGAGCTTCCATTCCAAATGTAAAAAGAAGAGGGAACTCCCTTTCCTCACAAGAAGAGGAAACAGGTAATTTTTCCAGTAAAAGCGACCTCTGTTCACATAAGATATGAGCAATAGCCTCAATTCCCAAAAAAGCCTTCTTGACGACAGCTCGTTTAGAGCTCTCTCCAGAAGGCTTTGTATCGGCTAGCATCACAAGATGTTCAGAAGAGACATTCAAGATCTTCCAAGAATCTTCTGTGAAACATTCCTTTGAAAGAAGAACTTGTCTTCCGTTGAAAGTAGCCACCTCTTGATACTTCACTGCATCGATGAATTCTTGAGGCTGTGTTACTTGTAACGGCTTACTTCTTCCCGGAATACGTAAGGTTAACTGCACTTCGAAAAATACTTCTTCCGAGAAGCCGACAAATGTTCTCTTAGACCCTATAGAAAGAACAAAGTCAACACAGAAAGCATGCAAAACATCAGGAGAATAGGGCGGTAGGCAAAGAGGATTGAACGCAAGGACAAGAAGGGCTTCAACATATTCGCGAACCAACTCTCGTTCTACACGCAAATCCGACTTGCGCAATTCTTCCTGGCTGGGAG
>NZ_QQBG01000007.1 GCF_003339615.1 Candidatus Similichlamydia laticola | reverse complement strand
ATTGAGCTACAAGATGCCACTCTCCTATGCAGAGAGAAAAGCCATCCAAAGAAGCTGTCACGCCTTGGCCAGGTAGTTGTTCGATTTTCTCAAAGGAAAGAGAAGGAGCCTGTTCGACGCGCTTACTGAGAGCCAATAAAATGGATTGTCCAATAGGATGGAGACTCTGCTCCTCCAGCTGAACAAGAGCTTGTAAAGCTTTCAGTGGAGGTTCTGCCTTTTCTCCTTGGCTAGTCCAACAGACAAAAGACTGTAGATGGAGACATGGCTCTGTTAAAGTTCCTGTCTTATCAAAAGCGACAGTGTTGATAAAGGGCAAAAGCTCTAAGTGCTTCGTGCCCTTGACCACGATGCCTCGACGTGTACAACAGCTGATTGAGCTCAAATAACAAGAAGGAACAGCAATCAGAAGGGCACAAGGGGAGAGAGCGATAAGAAGAGTCAGTGACCTTTCAAACGAACCTCCAGGGCCCAAAAAGGAACAACTGGAAAGTAAATAGGGCAAAGCAAGAAACGATAAGAAACAAAGAACCAATACTCCCAGAGCATACTGGTTCTGATAACGTGTCAGAAGAAGGTGGGAAGAAGGTATCTCGCTCTTCGCCTCTGTAATCAGATGGATCAATCGCTCTAATGTGGAGTCGGTTGCCTTCTTTGTCACGCGAATGAGAAGAAGAGCTTGTTTATTATACGAACCAGAATAAACAGGGTCTCCAGGACCTCGATGAATCGGATTCAATTCTCCATTTAATTGCGTCGTAGTAACCTCAGATCGTCCCGAAAGGACAATGCCGTCGAGAGGGATCATCTCTCCCGCGTGGACGGCAATTTGCATGTCTACATAGGCATCTCGAATATGAACAGGATGGAGCTTGCCTTCTTTGCTCTCCCAAACTCGTTGTGGTGTATGTAGTTGAGCTAGACGAACGGAGTCGGTTGCTTTGTAAATGATCTTCTTTTCCAGCTCTTTAGAGAGGAAAAAAAGAAGCAGAAGAAAACTTCCTTCTCTCACCCGCCCAATTAAGGGAGCTAAGAAGCCAGCAAGAGACATGAGAGCATCAATAGAGAAGGATCTTTCTTGTAACTCTTGGATGGAAGAGAGAAGGGCCGGTGTACCACAAGCACAGTAGAGAATCGGAAGCAGATAATCTGCTGTTTGGGGAAGGAAAGAGAGAAGAAAAAGGGCGCTGAGGAGCAGAGAAAGAGCTGTCGAAAAATGCTTCTCCCAGACCACACTGCAATTAGAAAAAAAAGTTCGTGAATCTAGGGGCGGCTTTCCTAACATCTCGGTCACAGGTTTAACCTTACTTTTCACTCTGTTAAGAAGATGATAGCGGCAATCATCTCAACAATGCTCGCCATCCAGACAAAGGAAGAGAGCAAATCATTTCGATACGCTTTCCCTAAGATATAGCCTCCCAATCCCCCAATACACAAAGCGCTTGGAAACAAGGCAAGTGGAAATCTAAAGATCGAGGAGAGAGCAACACACGCAGACCCAATAAGAGAGCCACAAAAACCTGCCAAGGCATGTTGGCTCGGATGGGGCAAACTATGAGGGTGGAGACCATGTCGTCCAGATAGGAGTAGCTTGACAAATGTAAAATCATCCGTGGAGATAATGTCAACGAATTGACTTGCTGCAGGTTCTCCTAACTGGGCGAAAATAGTCCTTAAATCGGATTTGGCTTGTTTCCGATTGACTCGGATACGTGCCAATTCTTGCTCTAAAATACTATGTGCTCTTTGCATCGATAGCTGGGCAAGCCAAAAGGAAAAAGCACAGCCCCAAAGAGCTAGACAAAAAGAAATAGAAAGAAAACGCCGTAAAGATGGAGGCCTAGCTAACATGAGAACAAGACCTGAAAAGAGAAGGTGAATACCTGCATCCAAATAGAGCTGAGAAAGGACCGCCCAGAGAGAGGCTTCCTCTTTCTCTTGCTCTGCCTGCTCTTCTAGTGCGTAAGACGGTTCTGTAAGCATTCCACCGGATCTCTCTTTTTATACATAGGCTTATACATAGGCACCACGATAAATTCTTGATTAATCTTTGTTGCCTCGACGGGGCGGCTTACCTCTCAAATAGAAGCGAATGGGGACGCCTTGAAAGCCAAAAGAGGAGGCGAGCTGGTTAAGAAGGAAGCGTTGCCAACTTTCTGAAACACAAGACGTCGTATTGACAAAGGCAACAAACTCTGGGGGAGCCGTTCCGGCCTGAGTCATGTAGTAAAGACGTAAGCGCTTCCCTTGCACGGCAGGAGGTGGATGTGCAGCCACTGTTTCTGCCAAGAAGCGATTGAGCTCTCCTGTTGAAATCCTTTTTTTATATGAAGAATAAACATCCAAAATGGCTTGGAGCAAGACTTCTATGTTTCGGCCTTCCTTTGCCGAGCCCACCACTATGGGAGCCTTCCTTAGAAAAGGCAATTCTAGTTCGAGTGCCTTAATGGCGTGCTCCATCCTCTTCCCTTGGCTCAGATCCCACTTATTGAGGTAGACAACACAACCCCTGCCGAATTCAAAAACCATTTGGGCGATGCGCTTTTCTTGGGCTGTAACGCCTGTCATGGCATCCAGGACCAGAACAGCAACATCACTTCTCTCTAAAGCTCGTTCTGTTCGAATAAAGGAGAGCTTGTCCAGTAGGATATTCTCCCGTTTCTTTCGTCGAATGCCAGCCGTGTCCGTCAAGATAAAGTTTTGATCGTTCCAAGAAAAGGGAGAGTCTACACTATCTGTAGTCGTTCCAGCATACTCCCCGATCACAGAACGCTCAGAACCCAAAATCTGATTCATTAGGGTGGACTTACCTACATTCGGTCTACCCAAAATCGCCGTGCGAATAGACTGCTCTTTTTCCTCCTCTTGTTCTTTTGTCTTAAAAGGAGCAAGAGCGCACTCTAGAAGCTCTAGAACGCCCGTCCCTTGTGCCGCACATATAGGGTAGACTGGAAAGCCAGACACTTCGAAATCGTGCGCAAAGAGGCGCCATTTCTCTGTATCTACTTTATTAGCAGCCACGTAAACCGGCTTCTGGCTTTTCCGAAGAAGTTCGATGAGTTCTTGATCTAGACCAACGAGTCCGGCCCGAACGTCCACAACTAAAATCACCACATCAGCTTCTTCGATGGCCATTTGTGCCTGTTTGAAAATTTGTTGTGTCAGAGGGTCGTCGCTTGGAACCATGCCCCCCGTATCGATGAAGGTAAATTCTTTGCCCAAACAGCTCGATTGAGCATAAAGACGATCACGAGTTACCCCTTCAGAAGCTTCAACAATGGAAAGACGGTGTCCACAAATGGCATTAAACAGCGTTGACTTTCCAACGTTTGGACGTCCGACAATGGCAAGTACAGGCAACACAATAATCCCTCCACAGGAGGGGAGCCAGTATACGGGGAATAAGAGTTTTACAGAACAGGAGGGGAGAAAAGGTTAAATTTTTCTTCAAAAGAGTCAAAATGGGACGAAATCTCATCGAACACTTTCTTGGAAGCATTAAGAATGCTTTGGGTATCGTTGGCATCGTAGATGATCTGAGCACGAATAAAGACCAAAAGATTTCTTTTGTCTGTTGTATGGACACTTTTACTGAACAGGGCAGAAATGAATGGAATGGAGCCAAGGAAGGGGATGGTCGCTTTTGTCTTTCTGACTTTTTCGTGTGTGATGCCACTTAAAATGACAAAGCCCCTGTTGGGAACAAGAACCTCTGTCTGCGTTCGACTTGTCTTGGTCACAGGAAGAACGGCTGACATGTCTGATGAACCTGGTAGCTGATGAGATTCGCTGATCTCCTGCTGAATGTTTAGGCTGATCGTTTGATCGTTATTGATACGAGAGGTCACCTGAATGGATGATCCAATATCGCGCATTTCAAATCCACTAACAATCAGACCAGCACCCTCTCCTTTCTGTGTGTTCGTTTTGATTCGAGTTGTTTCCCCAACAAAGAAACTAGCTGACTTATTCTCTTCAGAGAGAATTTTCGGGTTCATAACAACATGAATGTTACCATCTGCCTTGAGCGCTTGGACAAGGCTGCCTAAAGTAGAAAAAATCTTGCCTTGATATGTGATGAAACGACCAATGACTCCAGAGGAAAAGGCAGATCCTTGTCCTGCCCACTCAGGCGCAATAGAGTCTTCTGTCCCATGTGCATTGAGCAAAACTTCTGTAAGGCCACTGTCTGCCTGATTAGAGTTACCAAAACCGGCCCAGTTCCCCTCTGTTCCGCGAAAAAGAGCCCCGATGTCAATTCCAAACTCTAATGCCTTCTCGATGGAGGCATCCACAATGAGAAGCTCGACCAGAACTTGTCGAATGGGGATGTCCAGAATAGCCAAGATGTCTTGTACACGCTCTAACGTGTAATGGTCGCCTAAAAATAGGAGCTGATTACTTTGTTCTACAAATTGGACGCTTTGCAGAGCAGAGATTAAACTAGGAGGAGCAAGTTTATTTGCGCTAAGGTTTGAGCTCAAAACTGAAAGAGCATCTGTCAGGCTCTTTCCTGACTTATATTGGATTCTATAGGACAAAATTTGTCCCTGCTCCGGGTGTTCCTCTTTTTTCTCTTCCTGTTCCTTCTGCGTGCGTTGCATCTCTTTCAATTCTTCCCGAAGAAGAGCAAGTTCTTCCATGCCCTCAAAACGCAACTGATAGGCCTCTGCATTGGAATGGCCTTTATTCTCTTCTTGGCTCAAAGGAGTTGTTTCAGGAATGAGCTCCTCTTCCTCGACCTTGGCCTCGGGGATGTATTTGCGGACGAGCACGAGTTCATTCTGGAGATCATTTAAAATCTGATCACAATCCTTCAGGCATTTGACGGTCACTCCATGTTGGAGCTGCATGTTTTCCAACTCGTTTTTCAAAAGAGAGGAGGCTTCTCTCTGAGATTCTGTAGTTTCGTCTTTTTCTCCCTGCAGCTCAGGATGGCCCTCGAGAGCGATAATTTTTGTTTCTAGAGCTTGAATCCTTCTTTGCCCTTCTTCAATCTCTCGAACAAGTTTTTCACGTTCTTGAAGCTTGAATGTAATTTTCTCTTCAAAATTACTCTGAATAGTCTTGAGCAATTTTTGGGCCGCTTGAGAAATTTTTTCTGTTTCCTCTTCGACAAAAGGAGCTTGATACGAAAGAGGTCCAGAAGGAGTGGCCTTCTGTAAAAGACCGCCTTCGACATCAATCCCTTTGAGAATGGATAGGATCTTTGGCATCAAGCTTTTAGCGGCAACGATATGAATGGCTTGACTTGTTGGACTCGCTACAAGTGTGACTTCTAATCCCTTTGTAAAGGGGGGGAGTATACTTGTAGCCACCTCTTTCAGTTGCTCTGCACTCATTTTCTTAACAAAATAAGTTTGGAAACCGACATCAAAATTTTCGTGCTCGATACTCCTTAACAGCTGATCGACACGTGCAATATTCTCATGTACGTCGTTCACGATGAGACAGCGTGTCTCGTTTAAAACTTCAATCAGTGCCCCAGGACTGATGATCTTAGCAACAAGATCCTTAACTTTGCTGATATCTGTATGACGAACTTGGAAGACCTTAGTTACAAGAAAGTTATCAGCTTCATGAATCGAGTCGCTAGGACTCAAAATAGGCGTAGCCGATTTTGCTCGTGTTGCAGGGAAGATCAGAAAATGGTCGTGCTCTTTGAAAACTTCCATTTTGTTTACATGTAAGATCCGAAAGAGCAAGCTCAAAAGTTCCTCAGAGGTCACTGGCTGTTCCGCTGTAAGTGTAATGCGACCAATGAGATCTGCCTCGGAATAGACGAAGTTATGCCCTGTCATATCACTGACAAAGCGCACCAATTCAGACAAAGAGATATCTGAAAATTGAACCAGATAGCCTTCTTGCTCTGTCCCTTTAGGAGAAGGGGAAGCCCATTGCAGAACGGGGAAGAGTAACTGTAAAATAAAAAGAGAGGAAATCAAAAATTTACTAGAAGCTTTAAGCGGGGCCCAGAACTTAGGCTTTGGGGAGAGTTGAGTAGTAGACATGTTCAGAAAGATCCTCCGGAGGACACCTTAGGTACTAGGGGCTATCAAGCCCCTCTTTGTCACAAAAGAATTCTTATTATCAAGATTTTTGAAAAAAATCACTTTTCACAAGAGTAGCTTCCTCCCAAGCAGAACGAAGAGCTCTTGCGAAAAGGGCGACCGAAGGAAACCGGTGACATGGGTCTGCTTGCAAAGCTCGCTGAAAGGGCAAGCGGAGCCGGAATGGTAAGCGCGAGAGATCAGGGTGGCCAAAGCAAAACCCCTGCACAAGCCACTCATAAGAGAGAAGTGCAAGGGCGTATTGTTCTGATTTTTTGTCACACACTCTTCCTAAACGTACTTCAGGACTCATATAAGAGCCTGTTCCGCCGAAAGTGTAGCATGGGCTTTGGTTTAGTTGGAATGCCAACTCGAAATCGATTAGGACAGGATGCTCTTTGGAAATCAAGATGTTTTCAGGCTGCAAATCACCATGGACAATGTTGACCTCGTGCAACGCCTGAATGATTTCAGCAAAGGTAAAGACCCATTGGAGCCTTTCTTCCAGGGAGACGTTCGATTGTCTCATCAAATGGGTAGAAGGGTATCCTTCAATCCAATAGGTTGCGAGATAGGTATGTGTTTGTGACACCATCTCCGGCACAATCCTTTCCACGTATTGTACAGGCTCGAGTAGTTGGAGAAGGGGAATTTGTTGTTGGATAAGACGGGTGCCTTGAGACGTTTTAGGGAGACGGATACATAACCATTGCTCTAGAAGAAGGGAGTAACCTCTATATGTTTCCATTCTCTGGTTGCTGTGAACGAGCTGTAGCTCTTTCAAGTTCTGTAACTTGAATGCCCCACGTATTGCCAATTTTAAGAACTTCTCCGTAACCTATTTTTTGGCCATCGAGAAGTAGAACAATTTTCGAAGAAAAAACTTCTGCAGTAGGGATTTTTATCCCAGGTCTCATCTCTAGCATTGTTCCCATATCGGTGGACAGTTGCGCAATTTCGACTGACAACAGCATAACTCGGATCACCTTAATTGTTTGTTTCTAGCCTATCTCGAGGTGGAGACTACTACACTTTTCTATTTTGAGCGTCTCTCTTCCCTTGAATAGCTTGATGTGTTGCAGATGGAGAAAGATCCCGAACTGTTAGCTCTTTTCCGTCAAAGGTCCCGACCCCGATCTGGATCCCTTCGGCGAAAATCATCACCGTCACCCAATCGTGGGTGGAATCAAAGCCGACTTTTTCCAAGACGATCCAATCACCAACGGCAAGTTGGGACACATCTTTAGGTGAAAGCTCCGCAAAAGCAGCTTGGAGATGGAGAGTAACTGGGAGAGCCTTAAGACGACTCAGATACTCTCTCTGTGCACCTTCGCTTCTAGCCCAGTTTTCTTTCCAACTTTTTTCGAAAGCCGGAGAAAAGACAAGGCGCATAGGAAGGTAGGCAGAATTGTTTTCCGTAGACCAAATAAGATCGACTGCTGAAGCGGGTTTGAAGACTTTGAAGTTTTCTAGGGAAACTCCGGCATGACACTCTAAAAGAGAAGCAGCTCGTCCCATTAACAGAGGGTGTTTCTGCAAATGGAGAAGGGCTTCGACTAAGAAGAACTTGAGAAAAGCATGAAGAAAATCAGAGTCTTGAGCAGCAGCTTCTCCAAAAGACTGAACACAGAGATTAGTCAGGTGGTCATAAGGGATGAAGAGATGTGCGCTATCTGCAACACCCGTTAGTTCCACACGAGCGTAACACGGATTAGAACCAACACCCTCTAGTCCACTTTTCTGTGCTGACACAAAATTGAGCCGATAAGAGCTAAGAAAAGGAGCTTTTGAAAAAATTTTATTTGCAAAAAGAACCTCTTTCTCGGGATCTCGTAATGTTGTCCACCCTGCTGTTCTGTTTGCCCCTAAAAGTTTCTGACTAAGTTCTTCCAACCAATCTGACACAATCCCATCCTTATTCGGTACAAAGTTCTATCGAACACATTTTCCCAGTTCAAGAGGCTCTATTAATTACTTGGGCCATCTTTAAGAACGGTGCGCCCGATGCGTTGCTTTTTGGAGCGCGCGCCCCGAACATGAAGAGCTCCATGACGATTAGACTCTGAAAGCAACAACTGATGAACCCGAATACCACGAGCTGCTAATTGTCCAATAAGAGCCGCTTTATTCTTAAGTGCCCATATCACAGCCGAAGGGGGCATTCCTGTTAAAGCTAGGTTATACTCAGTGGGAGCTGTCTGATACGTTGTTAAAGCAATGTGGATAGGATCTTCTGCACCTGTAATGGGGATATCGATCTCGATGGTTTGCTCTCCCCGCATTTGATTGTGTGTTTGTTGAACCACTTTCGCGAGTCCGTCTAGTGAGTGAAGTTCCTCGTTTTTTATGTCAAGATCGACTTTTTGTAACATCTCCACTTCTTCAAAAAGCTCAGAAGCGTCTTGTATCTCTTGCAAAGGTGGGGGAGGTAGCTGAAGAGAGGAGAGGTCTAATGCTTCCATTTCCTCATCTTCTTCTACATCGACAACGAATGGGCACTCTTCACTTTCGCCTCCTCTCTCGACTTCCTGAGATGGAAGAAGCTCCTCCCTGTTATCCGATGTGTCTGTCATAGAAGCAGAATCTGGTCCTTCTTCAATTTCTCCTCTTTTTTCCACTAAAACCAATGTTTCGTTAGGTCGATCCTCTTCGAAATGCCACTCTATCTCTCCCGGGATGGTTTGCTCTTGTAGCTCAGAAACAACAAAAGCCTGAAGAGAACGAGTTGCGTTTTCATGCCCGTCTTTCAGAAGGACGGCAGAGCAAAGATGCTCTCGGCTTATTCCTATATCGCAGGGAATCTCTCCTATAGCGAAATCTGTCGTCTCTTGAAGCGTAAAAGAGTAGTCCTGGGGAAGAGTATGCATGTAATACGGATTAAAGGATCCCTCTGCAAACCATTCACGGCGGTCCTCTTTCTTTCTTTTTTGAAGAAAAGAAGAGCTTTTCCTGCGAGGATCGCTTTTTTCTGTTAGCTGCCGAAGGTCAAAGGGTGGAGGGCTTTTTTTCTGTGCCAAAGAATGGGCTTGTTGTGCCGGGTAAGGGGGATATTGGTCTTGGTAAGTCGATTTGGAATCGTTCCAGTGGAGTATGGCTTCTCTGTCAGACATCTGTACCTCGTAAGTAGTCAGTAGTTTTTTAAGGTGGCGGATTAGCATCCCCTAATAAAACGGCAGACCGATTTTAGACACCTGAACCCAAACGAGCCGCAGGAGGTCTGCCCAACTATACCAGAAGGTTCTTCTTATTGCTTGTTGTTTACTTGGATGACCTTGTAGAAGAGGGTCAACAAAAGACTAAGAGGAAATCTCTAAAGAAGGGGACAGAAGGTAGAGAATGTCTCTACCCTTGAGGCTTAGCTTTAAGAGGTTTAGCGGAGTGGAAGGGAAGCTGTCATGTAGAGAGATTTTGTGTCTAGAAAAGGACAATTTCGTCAGGAGAGCCTTCCCCTTTACTACGTGCCCGGACCGACATGTAGATAAGGGTTCCAACTTCTTCGATGTACTTGGCCTCTTCTTTTCTGAATTCTTTCCAGGCAATTTGCAGCCATTCTTTTCGATGTTTTTCGATTTTTTCGACTTCTTTACGGCGCTGCAACCATACTTGCCTGGCCATTTCGAAAGCTGCTTCTGCTGTATCAACTTGGTGCTGTTGCTTTTGTACGCGCTCTTCCTCTGTGCGCAGCCTTTCTGCGACAAGATCTACGTAGTTACGGGCGCGTTGAAGAGCATTCGTACGCGCCTCACGATCCAAAATGGAGCGCAATTGATTCAATTTATCTATATGATGTTGCTTGACCTGGTCACGCTGTTTTTTAATGTACAGCAGCTGTTCGCGCTCTTGAAGAAGGATGTTTTGTTTCTCATGCATCTCTCTTTCGGCGATTTCGGCTCGTCTTTTTTTGACAGCGAGGACCTGCTCTAAAGGATAGACAACAGGAGTCGGATTTTCAGACATAGTCAGGAGCCCTATCGAACGAGACCTTTTAACTGTTTGATAGCTTCTTCAAGGGTAGAGCGCTCATCAGCACTTTGTCTAAGGAAGCGGTTGAAAGAGTCGTGTCGGTCTATCGCGTAGTCTATACCTCGATTCGTACCACGCTTGTATTCCCCCATGTTGATCAGCAGCTCATTTTTCTTGTAAACAGCTAAGGCCTCTAATAATTTGACCGTTGCTTGCTGATGCTCTTTTGTTGTGATTGTGTTCATCACACGACTTTTCGAACGCAAGACATCGATAGCTGGGTAGTGTTGGACACGAGCTAGGTCAGAGGAAAGGATGAAATGCCCATCGAGAATAGATAAGGTTTCGTCGGCAACCGGTTCATTCATATCGTCTCCAGCTACCAAAACTGTATAAAAGGCCGTAATGGATCCCTTATCAGAGTTGCCAGATCTTTCCATAAGCTTTGGTAAAGTTGCGAAGACGGAGGGAGTAAATCCTCCTCGTGCAGGAGGTTCTCCGGCAGCCAGTCCAATTTCACGAATTGCACGAGCAAATCGAGTAACAGAGTCCATCATGAGGATCACTTTTTTTCCCTGGTCACGATAGTACTCGGCTATAGCTGTCCCAACGTAAGCTGCGTTCATACGAACTTGAGACGTTTGATCAGACGTGGCAACAACAATGACAGATCTTTTTAGACCTTCAGTACCTAAATCTTTTTCAATAAAATCACGTAGTTCACGTCCACGCTCGCCTACGAGAACGACTACATTGACGTCGGCTTGAGAATACTTGGCTATCATACCCAGTAAAACCGACTTTCCTCCACCAGCAGCCCCAAAAATACCAAGACGCTGTCCCTCTCCACACGTGAGAATAGCATCAATACAGCGCACACCTACAGAAATAGGCTCTATGATTCTTTTTCTCTTAAAAGGGTCTGGTGGACTCTTGTAAACAGGGTAGAGCGTGTCTACATCTCGTAAAGGTCCGTTGACCTCCGTATCAATTGGCTCACCTAGCCCATTGAGAATTCGCCCAAGCAATCCAGGTCCAACTCGTACAGAGAGAGGCGTCCTTGTTCGGATGACTTCTGAAGAGGGGGCTACACCAGACATCTCTCCCAGAGGGGAAAGAAATACTTCGTCCTTTGTGAACCCAACGACTTCACACCGAAGAGGAGGAGCATTTTCTCTCTGGACCAAACAAAGCTCCCCTACAATAGCCTCAGGGAGAACCGCTTTGATCAACATCCCCATCACTTGAGTAATGCGACCATTGACTTCAGCGAGTTGCATGGTCCCAATACTTTCCAGGTCAAGAGCATCCGAAAGATGTCGTGTGAAGTCCATGTCCATGGGCGAGGTTCCCTAATCACCTAAAGACCGGGCTTGTACTCATTCGTGGCACCCAAGTCTTATCTCGACTTTCTCTCTCCTGCCTCAACTGCATGGGGCTTTTAAGGAATCAGGTTTGAGAAAAAAGAATATTCAAAAACCTAGACTAAGACTACTCAGGTGTTACGTGCAATGTCTTGTATCAAGACAGAGGGAAAACGAGGTAAGGTCCCACTCACACTTTCTCCTTTGATCTCCACAAAACCCAAAGAGAGATGAACGATCAACGGATTAAGGGCAAGGTCGATTAGAGTGAGAGCCCTCTCCACCAAGCCGAAACTAACCTGTTAGTTAGGGGAGAAGGCTTAAGGCTCCTTTACTTTTCCAGGTCGTACGGTCTAAGTAGGTGTATCTCAGGGACAAAAGAAAGAAGGCTCTAAGACTCAGGAAAATGAAGAAAGTCATGTTAAAAGGAATTACTTGGTGTTACGTGCGATGCTTTGTAAACATCCGCTAATGGCAGTCGTCAGGGAAGTTCCCATCTCTGTCATTTGGCAAAGACGTTGTGTCTTAAGTTGTAACTCGAACATGGTTGCAATCGAGAGATTTCCGCTTCCGTTGTTCTCTATAGAAAGGATCTTGTCCGTGACAACCTTTCCCTGACTTCCAATGATCTGAAACAATCTCGTAACTGGAAGAGCTCCGAGGTTCTGATCAGAAACGTTCCAGTCGTGAACCGCAAGTTCAAATATGCCTGCTGTAGTAAGGCTGCTTTCCGGCCCTGAATAAGCCGTAGCAAATGGGGTTGCTGATGAAGTAGCCATAGCGCCTTTCCTTAACGTTGAAGTCTATTTCCACGAAACGTGACCTATAAAAATTCTTCGTCCCGTTCTTCTTTCAAAACACTGACAGATCGATTTCGGCGGATAAATTGGGTGTGTTTCCTGCAATTTCGTTCTTAAATTTGCGTGTTCATGATCTGCTTGCTTGATTCAAGCGCCTTATTCATAAGGCTTGTGAAAAACTCAATCTTTTGCGACAGGTGCGAAACACGCACCTGAACAAGATAGAGTTGAGCTGGATGCCAGGATGAATCTTTTTGCGTCATATGAGTCAACTGCTTTTCCAATGTCGACAGATCGCGTTCCGAGTTAACAATTAAACCACAGAACTGTCCGAAAATCCGCTTCAAACTATCTGCTAGTTGCATTTCTTTCTGTTTAGCTGTCTTGTTCTGAGAAGGTTGTCGTCGCTTTTGCCTTTCTGCAACACTACTCTCAAAGCGCGCCAAGGAGCCTCCTCTTCCAGCTCTTCTTGCCTGCTTCCGTGCAAGGAAGACGGAAGGCTTCGATCTTCTCTTTTGTTGCTCCATCTTTCTAATAATCTCTTCTGGAGCAATCAGTGCAACCGCATTAATGGTTTGCGTGGTCACACCTTCCATCATCCTCTGAAAAAGAACTTCTTGTGTATCACCTGTAGGAGCAGGCAACTTCCCGCAAGAAGGCTGCTGGTCAGGTGAAACATTCCAATTAGTCGTAAGTGCTCCTTGAGCAGCATAATGTTGTGCAAACATAGGTCCCTGTCTTCAGAACTGATAGGTTACTTAGCAATAAGAAGAAGCATTTTATCTCAAAGCCCCCTTCCCCGAAGCCTGAATAAAGCGGATGACGCCTTATCCCCTATTTAAGGCTTCTTCCCTATTCCGATCAAACAATTTGTTCAGAGAAGTTTCAAAGTCGACTTCTGACTTCCTTTTGGGGGAAAAAGGGCTGCTTCTTGCCCTGAAGTCTATTTGACTTCCTTTAAAAGTCTCTGAAGAATCAGATAGCCTTCCAGCAAAATCTTTGTTTTAATAAATTCGCCTTGGGGGACTCCTCGGGTGAGGGCGCTTCTTATTTTTTGTATTTTTCTTTCTATTCTTTGAAGAATCCGAACTCTCTCTTGGTGGTCTTTAACATAATCTAGGAAGCAGTATGCTTTCTCAAAATTAGGGACCTCTACTTCTAATAATTCAAGACCAAACATGTTTATTTCTCTGAACCGGGGATAAGAATTGACTTCGATTTTTTAAAATTTCCCTGACTTCCAATGATCTGAAACAATCTCGTAACTGGAAGAGCTCCGAGGTTCTGATCAGAAACGTTCCAGTCGTGAACCGCAAGTTCAAATATGCCTGCTGTAGTAAGGCTGCTTTCCGGCCCTGAATAAGCCGTAGCAAATGGGGTTGCTGATGAAGTAGCCATAGCGCCTTTCCTTAACGTTGAAGTCTATTTCCACGAAACGTGACCTATAAAAATTCTTCGTCCCGTTCTTCTTTCAAAACACTGACAGATCGATTTCGGCGGATAAATTGGGTGTGTTTCCTGCAATTTCGTTCTTAAATTTGCGTGTTCATGATCTGCTTGCTTGATTCAAGCGCCTTATTCATAAGGCTTGTGAAAAACTCAATCTTTTGCGACAGGTGCGAAACACGCACCTGAACAAGATAGAGTTGAGCTGGATGCCAGGATGAATCTTTTTGCGTCATATGAGTCAACTGCTTTTCCAATGTCGACAGATCGCGTTCCGAGTTAACAATTAAACCACAGAACTGTCCGAAAATCCGCTTCAAACTATCTGCTAGTTGCATTTCTTTCTGTTTAGCTGTCTTGTTCTGAGAAGGTTGTCGTCGCTTTTGCCTTTCTGCAACACTACTCTCAAAGCGCGCCAAGGAGCCTCCTCTTCCAGCTCTTCTTGCCTGCTTCCGTGCAAGGAAGACGGAAGGCTTCGATCTTCTCTTTTGTTGCTCCATCTTTCTAATAATCTCTTCTGGAGCAATCAGTGCAACCGCATTAATGGTTTGCGTGGTCACACCTTCCATCATCCTCTGAAAAAGAACTTCTTGTGTATCACCTGTAGGAGCAGGCAACTTCCCGCAAGAAGGCTGCTGGTCAGGTGAAACATTCCAATTAGTCGTAAGTGCTCCTTGAGCAGCATAATGTTGTGCAAACATAGGTCCCTGTCTTCAGAACTGATAGGTTACTTAGCAATAAGAAGAAGCATTTTATCTCAAAGCCCCCTTCCCCGAAGCCTGAATAAAGCGGATGACGCCTTATCCCCTATTTAAGGCTTCTTCCCTATTCCGATCAAACAATTTGTTCAGAGAAGTTTCAAAGTCGACTTCTGACTTCCTTTTGGGGGAAAAAGGGCTGCTTCTTGCCCTGAAGTCTATTTGACTTCCTTTAAAAGTCTCTGAAGAATCAGATAGCCTTCCAGCAAAATCTTTGTTTTAATAAATTCGCCTTGGGGGACTCCTCGGGTGAGGGCGCTTCTTATTTTTTGTATTTTTCTTTCTATTCTTTGAAGAATCCGAACTCTCTCTTGGTGGTCTTTAACATAATCTAGGAAGCAGTATGCTTTCTCAAAATTAGGGACCTCTACTTCTAATAATTCAAGACCAAACATGTTTATTTCTCTGAACCGGGGATAAGAATTGACTTCGATTTTTTAAAACGATTGTCTGTTTTGATCCAAGCTGAAGCCATTTCACACATGCGTAAAACGTCACGATCATCGGTCTTCTCTTGAACAGACTCTAGCATCTCTCTCCCCACTTTTTGGGTTTGAGGGGAGAAGGCCAAGCATAGCCCTACCATAGCCATTGCAAGAGGATGCTCGGGCTCTTTCTTCAACACCCGGTTGAGAACACAGATGGCCGCAGAAAATTGCATGCGCTGCATAGCAAAATGACCGAAGCAAAGATCGGGGACGATGCTGTCAGGTGCAAGGATTTTTGCAGAGGTGATCAATTTCTCAGCCTCTGCATCACGTTGCCTTTCTGTCAACATAATGCCGGCCTCCAAAAAGAGGTGCAAATCTTCTCGGCAGATGGAGAGAATATCCTCGAGCATAATCGTTGTCTACTTGGAAAAAAAGGATATTTTAAACAATCCGAGTTCATTTTCGAGCAAGATTGTCCCTTTCTCGATAGACAAGATCTTCATTCCATCCAGTATATCACCTACTTTATAGGCTTTCCCTTGCAGGTAGATTTGGTAATCACCATCTTTCTTAACATATCCTGAAACGGGGTAACGTGCAGAGATGTCTTGAGACAGATTGAGCGAGTCCAGGTTATCACTTTCTGAGAGCCCAGTAGCACTATCCTTTGCAGATTGGCTAACAAGTCCTTTGCGTACAACTTTGTAACGACTTTTTTCTTGAAATCTCTTGATGATTTCGTCAATTTTTTCTTCTTCTTCTTGAAAGATCGTCCCAGCAACAATAAGTTCTCCATCGATTAATTCTGCAGCTAGTCGGTTAGGACCTACTTCCTGTAGGTCGGCATTGAGCTGTTCCAGGAGCTCCTCCTCTACAATAACTTGGTTTTTGATCTGATTCGTGAGGGGAAAATTAAGCTGAAGGTAGAGTTGCAGTTCTTCAAAAGTTTCCTTGGTCTCTACAAACCCTTCTATAAGGTATTCTCCAGGGACAGGACAGGTTAGAATAACTCCTGGCCATTGAGGGATAAGGACAATATTGAATTCACGACAGAGGAGCTCATCGATAATGAGGCGCTGTGCATCAATCTTCTCTACAAAGGGAAGCTCACTTAATTGAGATAAAACCTTAAAGCGTTCTTCTTCTTTGTGGACGTGCCCTGAAAGGACAACTTCTCTGCGTTCCTCTCTGAATTCGTATCCAAAGCTCTTGTCTGAAAGTACTTCTTCCAACTGGGCAAGATCGACAGGGGGTCGATCGAACTCGACCTCCCCGTTAGGAATGAGAGAAAAGACCAGTAAGAGGGTACTTGTCAAGATGCCAAGCAAAAGATGCTTGAATCGTTTTAGATTCAACGTTGTTGCATCCGGAAGAACAACTTCACCTGTTGAGCGTCTTAGAATGTCTCGCAGCTCTTCCTCTGAGGGCAAGACCACTGTTTTTTGAGGGGCCTGCGTATTGACAATAAGAACGGAAGATGATCCCAATCCAATAACAAGACTTCCGTCAATTTCCTCTTCTCCTTCTAACGGCTTTCCATTTGCCGTTGCTCCGTTTGTGCTCGAAAGATCTTGTATAAAGGCTCGATGGTCCTGTCTGATTGAAAGGAGCAGATGCTTTTTCGAGATGCGGGGATCGAGCAAGACGATATCGCAAACAGTTGCATCACGACCAATGAAGTAGTCACGACCCGATTCTAGAAAACTTTGAGCTCCGTTATTGGGACCGTCTAAGACATGAAGCGCCCAAACCTCTGCCCGAGGTTCAAGAGAGAAAGGAGAAAAGATGAAGTCTTGAAGATTAAACTCTTGAGAAGAGTCCGTTACCTTCAGATCGGCCTCAGAAGGGGCTCCTTCCTTTTCTGGAGGAAGGAGTGGAGAGTCCTCTTTTCGTGAGGAAGAGTGCTCTTCTTCACTCATCTTTGATTGTTCTGCTCGATTCGTTGCCATTCATCTTACCACCGTTCTACTGCAGTCTATCACTGCAAGCTGTTGCGTCAGTTGTCAGAAGTGTTCTCTGAGTAGCTTCAAGAGCCATGTAAGATCGAATATGCTAAAAGCCTAATCGGATTCATGCTAAACGCTGCCTCCAAAAAGACGCTGCAGAAATAAGATCTTTCAGAGCGTCCAGAAACTCTCTGTAAGCGACAGATACAGGTTCTAGTCTTGTCAAGAGAAGCGTTGTTCCTTCTTTGTCAAAACAGAGAACATTTCCTAACGTTCCAAGTCCTAAACAATTGGCTGAGAGGATGTCTATTAGCTGACTTGTACTAGGCCGCGAGACACCAGTGACCGACACCTGAAACAAGAGACTTTCATCCACACACCGCAAATCGACTGAGACGTCGTCCTCGAAGTGGATCTGCCACTCCAGACGATTTACATGTTCAATCATATCGGGATCGTCCAAATCCGCTGAGAGCATAGCTAACAGGCGCTCGATCATACTACACCAGATTATAGTCTCAAACTGTTGACCTGAACGAAATTGCTTCTTTGCTTTTCGAGTTACCCGATTTCTTTCGGGAGATCCAGATGAGTTGGGGTAGCTGTTGTACCTTCAGGCACTCAAGACGTACCTATATCAATCAAATGATTTTTTTACATTTTTTTTGTAAAATTATACTCGAATGCTCCAAGCACCTATTTGGCTAGACAATTGGCTGAGCCTTCTTGCAACTGACAGGAGAGCCGAAATTTCTTCTCTATTTTCTGTGCTATCCTTTTCGAGTTGTTCAAGCTCTTTTAAGGAAAATTTTTGCCATGTTTCTGCCAAAACTTCTCTGGCTTTGCCTTGCCCTTCTAGAAGAACGGCTTGTACACTCATGCCGTCCTTAACGGCCGTAGCCACTTCTCCTACAGCTTGAACAAAAAGAGGCATAATAGAAGGATCTAGCAAAGCTGTCCATACAGCTTGCCGCTTATTAAAGTCCTTTTGTCTCTGTTCGATTTTAATTTGACTATCGATAGGAGGGTGAGTGTCCTGTTTTTGGTCTTCTCGTTGCCATTCAATAGTTAGGTTATCGGTTTGTTTTTTTGAGAGCTGAATTTCAAGATCAGGAGCAGGGTCATCTTCTTTGTGAAGGTCGATGTCGAGTTCAGGCTCTTCTTTCTTCTGTTTGGTGGAGGGAAGAATCTTCTGTTTCTTGGACTCTGTTTTTAGTTGCGTTTTTGGAGGCTTTCGGTCAAAGAGAGCACCAGCTGTTGCAATGGACAGAGCAGCTAAGGAGAGAGCATAACCTACAATGGCTACGATGGCACTTGTATAACGTGCTTGTGCAAGAGCGATCTCTCCTTGAAACGTCTTTTCAATCGCTGAGAGGCGGGCATCCGTTGCTGCAATCACTTGCTGAGCTGCTTTGAGAAAAAACTCATTTTCCTCTTGAAGGATTCTTTTTCTGATTTCGGCAAGATGGCGCAAAATGGACGAGAGCTGTCCAAAGCTGCTTCCAGAAAAATATGCATTTGGCTTTTCTAGAATCGGGAGTGGTGGGTCACCAAATAGGGCGTGTTCTGCTTCTAAATTGACTCCACGTGGAGGTGCAGGCTGCTTGATCGAGAGAATAGAAGAGGAGGGAGGGCTTGAAATCAGCTTGTCTTGATAAAGCTCTTCCCTAAGACTAACCCCCTTTTTCTGTCCCTCGATTTTCTTTGTTTTGATGGGATCTGCCACTTCTCGAATAGTAAAGAAGTATTGTCCCTGGACAGGGTCAAAGGAAAGCAGGCCGGACGCAAGAAGGGCTTCTATTCTTTCTGATTCAGAAAAAGAATGGAGCCTTTCAAAAAAGTCACCTTGACCGACTTGAGAGAGAGGGGGGTATGACGGGGATAAGGCTTTGGAAGCGTCCTGCGTAGGTAGATTTGACATAACAAGAGGAGGGGGTTTAAGCTCGGAAGACCCTCATCGAAGCCTCTTTCATGGTCGAAGCGCGGTCCTCGATAATAGAAACAATCGAACCTGCTTCTTCCAAAACAGTTTTCTGATCTTTACCAACACCCTTGATAGCAGCCTGAATCAACTGGATATACCCGTCCAGAGCAGCGGTTGCTTGACGAGCATTTTTTTGAGTTTCTAAGGCTTGAGCCTCCAACTCTGCAGCTTGTGCTTGCCCGATTTGACTCACCATACCTCCGAGGGCTTGGCCTGCTGTTTGAAGTCCAGACAAAGCAAGTTGAATTCTGTCTTTCAAATCTAGGGATGTCGTCTTGACTTGTTCGCGTAGCTCACTAACGTTGTTTTCAACCTGTTGTTCTGGTGACACTGGACCTAGATCTTGATTAAGTACGATTTCAAGTTGTTCTTCAAGCTGTTGAACTATTGGGGGGCTAACTGGGTCGATGTTTTCTTCGCTTTCTAGAGTAATTTCAAGTTGTCCAGAGGGTTTTCTTGTATCGATTCTCGTATCAGGAGCTGGTTCAGCCTGATCTGGTCCAGGGACAAAGACATTTGCCTCTCCTGGTGTTTCATCTGCTGGGATTTCTCGTCCTGTTCGAGAGGCTCCAAAACGAGGAGGGGCATTTCTGACTTCCTGTACACGCGTGCTGTCTGGACGAGTTAAAACTTGATTCAAGACAGATCCCGCAACAGAAAGAAGTGTGGAGGCTAGTTGAATAGCGGCTCCTACTGTGGCCATATGTAGCGCTGTTTGTTGGGCCGTCATCTTATCAATTTCGGCTTCGAGTTCGACTTGATTTTGGCGAATTTTCGCTTTCATGGACTCGGAGTATCGGTCAAGAGCATCCTTATTGAAGGCGGAGAGCTTACCTGTGACAATGAGCTTAGAAGAAAATACCTTTTCTAAAGCCGTAAAAACGGCTGCTACATCACTCTCTGCTAAATAGTTTGGTGCTAGTGTAGAAACAGACTTGGCTGGGGTTTGGCGAATAACGTTTTGGACTTGACCATTGGGAACAGATTCGCTAGCTGTTGTGTCAAGGATTCCGAAGGATTGGAAGTTTTTTTCGACTGCAATACGATCACCCACAGAGCGTCTCTGATCCTGCTCAAGGGCGTCTCGTACATCGGCTGAAAAGTTGGCCACAGATTGTTGTACTGCATCTGCATTGGGCTGTGCAGATACTTTTTTCACTGTTTCAGGCATGAGAAGACCTCATCATTGAATTAGATTTTCCAAAGAGTTTGACCCATCGATGTTTGAGCCTTAGCCTTAGAGGAGACAATCTGTAAAAGCTGCTTAGCATGCTCGTCTGCCTCTTTTGTTTGAGCTTGTGCTTGTTGAGATCCTTGCTCCAAAACCCGCTGTAATGTCTGAGAGTAAAGCTCTACGATACGTCCAGCCTCTTCCTGTTTGGTTCCGATGATCTTGGTTCCGTCTCGAACGGCTGCAGCGAGGTTTTGTTGTACGCCCGACACGGCCTTCATCCCTTCAATACCCATCTCTAAACGTGCGGCCTCTCTCTCTAAGGCTTGTGCGCGTTCCAATGCAGCTAGATTAGGGCCAGAAGACCTTTTCACACGGACACTCTCTTCTGATGTCGAGCCACCTCGAGCTCTTTGAGCAGGAGATGAAGTAACATCACGTTCTAGAGAAATATCGAGGCGTTGACTCTCCTGGCGTTGCAGCTCTATTTCTAGTTGCCCTTTTCCTCCCGTCTTCTTAGAGGCTTTTCTTCGTTCAGTTCTGGCCAGAGTGGGGGAGGATGTTTCTGACTGTTGCTTACGTGATGTTTTCTCTTCAGAAGAGGTATTCATCTTGGCACGAATTCGTTCCGCTTCATTTTTCATGTCGACGGCTCGCATCTTGTTCATCATGGTGAAGGTGCCCTGGGCAATTAAGCCCGTAGCCGTAGCTGTAGCCGCGGTAGCACTTGCTAGAAGTCCCAATGTCTTTCCTTGGGTTGTCAGGCGAATGCCTCGGGCTTGTGATAAAGCTGACTCCCAAATAGCCTTGTTAAATTCGGCTTGTTCATGTCGCATCAAGTTAGCGACTTCTGCTTGTAAGGCATAAGCTGTCATGAGGGCATTACGGATCCTTGCCCCAGAGGCACTCTCTAAATAAGGATTAGCTTGGTCACTTGCAATGGAAGGTGGAGCTGGTTCAGCGTTGATAGTTTGTAATGTTGCTGCTTTTGTCGTTTGGATTGTACTAGGACGCTCAAGAGTTTGCGTTCGATTTGCTGGATCTAATCTATCAGACTGTAAGATCCTGAAAGAGTCGGGAAGTGCTGCTTGCGTTGTAGAGGAGAGGGAGGGCGCTGTAACATTTAGCCTGTAAGTTCCGTCCGGCTGGACAGAGACCTTTCCTTCCTTGACGAGTTTGTTCACTTGCTCTTTGGTCATGGTCACTGACCCATCAGGGCCCGTAATGCCTTGAGCTAAGGCGCGTAAAGCAGATGAAATTGAAAAGGACTTCTGTGTGGGAAGAGAAGTGTTTTGATCTGGATTCATAGTGCAAAAAAAGGTTGAATTCTAGTTTTAGACGCGTGTGCGAATACCGACGGAAAAAGTTTGGTCTGCTGTTCTCCAGAAGTCAGAAAAGGCTTGGCCTATTTTTTTGACGCTTTCAACGTGAGCCTCTTGGATTTGAAAGGCACCTTCTGCCATCAGTCGAGTAAGAAAAAATTCGAATTCTTGGCGCATCAGCTCTTGTTGAAGACGACTTATTTGTCTCTTAGCATTTTTTTGCTCTTCGATGACGCGTGATTCCGATGCAGATTGTTTGATGGAGACACCCGCTCGAGTAGCTGTTTGAGCGAGAGATCCTATGAATTGTAATCCCTGTGCCCCTCGGACAAATTTCTTAGGGTCCACAGCTTCCATTTTTTTGACAAAAGGTTCAGAGGCAAAGGGTTTAAAAAGAGAATTAGGTTTTGTAGGAAGAGGGGGAACAGTGCCTATGCTGTTTGGGGTGTCGAAATTGACAGCAGAGGAGGCAATGGATGCCAACATGCTGAAGATACCTATAGCGGCCATAATGCCCATCATCAGTTTTTGATGATCCTGACTAATTTCCGCGATGAGATGATCATAATGACTCTTGGCACGGTATGAGGTGTATTGCATAGAAACTCGTGCATCTTCTTCAAGATGTTTTCTCAGAGACGAATCTAAGTTAGATCCTAAACCCATGAACTTGGCTCGAAGAGCCACGACAGTGTCAATATCACCCTTTAAAAGGGCTTTTTGCTCTTGTTCAGCCAAGTGTTCTACTTCTTTATCGGCTTGTGCTGCTCCCTTTTCTGATACAAGATCTCTATAAAATTGGCTGGCTTTCAGCTGTTTGATACGAGCTTCTTTCTTGGCTATGGTCGACTCAATAAGAGAGTTGGCTGTTCGATCACCACCCAAGGAACGCGCCAAGGCACCTGATTCCATTAAACCTGTAAAGATAGTTAGAGTTGAGTTAGCAAGGATGCTTGCCAAGGAGGAGAGAAATTTAAAAAGATTTTTCATGATCAGTTCGTTTATGGTCCTGAGCATGACTTTGATTGTTTGGTTTGCAATCGTGTTAGTAATGGAAGCTGCCGCAGCAGCTCCGAAGGAAAGGATCGCCAGAATAGCTTGAAAAAAGGCGTTGAGGACAGAAAGAGATGTTTTGAAAAATTCTGTCTTTTTTCTAATCTCTGCATTCTTTTCAGCACTATTATGAGGGCTCTCTTTTCCGACAAATTGTGCGGCTAAGTCGTTGATCCAAGATTTTCCGTCTGTTCTTAGTGCATCCGAAAGAGCAAGAGAACTAGTAACTACTCCTCCGATACCACCAGCTACTGCTGCTGTCGTTGCAGCTACCATAGGAGCTGTTCCAATACCAGCTGTAAAAATGCTTACGATAGCAGTCAAAATAGCCATGAGAATAGCAATAAAGATTCCAAATATAGCCATGAGAGCTTGAAGACGTTTCATCTCTTTCATGGCATTTTCAGTTATTTTAGCATCGTTTCTTGCTACTTCTGCCGATGCTTTCATATCTTGAATCTTCTCTTTCATAACAGCAACACTGGCCTGTAGCCTATTCACAGTTGCTTCCGCGTCCATTATTTCATTTTTGGAACGAATGCGTGACAGGGCAGACATAGCCTCTGCCACAGCTCCAGCAAAAGCACTTAAAGAGAAGGAAGGTGATGTTGGACGTGGAGAGAGGATGAGTTCATCTTCTCCAAAAGAGTTCGTATTGTTTTTAGCAGAAAACAGAGCGTCTATTGATCCAGAAGAAATGTTCTGGCCTTTGAGAAGTCGTCTTACCTCTTCTGCTTGTTCTCCAAGCCCATCTGCGCCATAAAGGTAGAGTTTTTCTCTCTGTGCTGGGGTAAGGCCAATGTCCATTAAAGCAGAGTGCATTTGGGTTTCTGAATAGAACTTTTTTTGCATTCTAAGTTCTTTTTCAAAATCCTTTTTACTGTTCTCTTGGGTAGTAGGAAAAACGTAGAGTTGAGACACAGGGCTCTCCTTTATCCCTTGATTGGATATGACCACTTCTCTTCTAGAGCTTTTTTTAGGACTTCAGCGCGTTCTAAAATAATTTGATGTTCGGAAGAATCCGGGTCACAATGTTTCATGCACAGGTCAAGCATGACAATAGCGGAACAAAAATCTTGCATCTGGATATAACAGTCTGCTGCATGATAGTGCGGAAGAGGGATATAGCGTGCTGGTTCTAACATGACAGACATGAGATACGCTTTGACGGCATCCTTATAGTTTTTCTGCCTATGTAAGGTAGTAGCTAGAGCATACCGATATTTCCATTGAATAGGATCTAGAATGACGAGAATATTAAACAGCTGAAAGGCTTCACTAAACTGTTTCTTTTCGAAAAGTTGAAAGCCCCAAGCATAAAAAGCTTCCATATTCTCTTCGGAAAGTCCAAGTGCATCTTTGAAAAGAACGCCCTTTTCGTAGACCAAGCCGATAGCTTGTGCAAGCTTTTGTGAAAACTCTTCGTAGATCTCATCTTGAGGTAACGGGGGTTGTTCATCCTTTTGCGTTGAAAAATCTTGTTCCGCAAAGAGCCTAAATAGGAGACGCAACTGCTCGGCCGAACTTTCAGATGGGTGTAGGTAAGATAAGATGTTCTCCAACATATTAGAACCGTAACAAAACTTCCAAAACTGTTTTTTGCCTTTCGAAGAGACTGAGGAAAGTACTTTGAAATTGCTTCGTGTTTTCTTGAGCAAACTGCAAGTTTGTTTCAATCTGTCGTGACCTATCTTTTGATAGATTAAAGGCCTGTTTTTTCTTTTCTCTTTCAAGCAAGGCTGCTTGTTGAGCTCCAACAGATTCAGGATCTGGAATTCGTCCATCTACTGCAGATTGTTGGACAGCTGGCAAGTCAATCGACTCGAGTCCAGTTTGAGCATTTTGCATAGAGAGATAATATTTAATTGTGTCTAGACTGTATCTATATTGGGTCTCTTGTGTTTGCTTCATGGTGTCTATGAGACGATCTAGACAGTAAAAGATGACGTTTTCTTGTATGATTCGGAGACGTTGGATGGCCGCGTTCGATGATTCTTCTAAAAAGTTTGCAAAATTGTTAACGTAAACCATGACACGTTCTTCTGGAAGAACGAAGGATTGTAATTGGCTGAGTTGGGTTGCGTCCAGCGTGGTCGACCATGTTACGAGTGCTTCTATTAGTCTTTTATCGAAAAAACTATTGCGAGAGATATTTGGTCCCCCTTCAATTAAATCTGGCTCCATTCCGCTGTAGAATGCGTTGGATATGAAAGGGTAAAATTGTGCGAAGAAGAAATCAGAAAAATGACGAATGTAGTCGTAGTGAATGGTTGTTCCTGTGTTCCCAATCCAATTGGACTGTATGGAGGCAAGAGTGCTATCTGAAAGAACGGGAAAACCTGAAGTTTTGAATTTTCCAATTCCTTCAATTGTTTCTGTTCTGGGACGAACAGTGATGTTATCCCAGTTGATATAAGAAGGCATGCTCTATCCTATACGGGTAATTGCGGAAGCCATGGATTCCATCTCTTGGACAAGCTTGGTTGCGAGCTGAGAGAATTGTGCTCGGGAGTCTGATGCTGTTTGAACATCGTTCTGGTACTGAGAGGTGCTTTTCCCGATGATAGATCTCCAGTTTCTGTGATTTTCAGACTCTTGCTGTGCATCCATATTGTCTTTAATGGTCTCGTAGTCAGTATCACTCGTTTGAAGCTCGAATTCGATTTGACCCATCTTGTTAACCGCATTTTCCTCCCCTAGGGCAAAAAGAACGGAGGCGTTGGCTTTATTTAGAGTCGTTTTTTGTGTATGTTTCATGACCTCAAGCAGAAGTTGCCAAGCCCAAAAGACTGGTATGATATTTTGTCTTGCTTTGAGCTCGTCTGGTCTTTCTGAGGACTCTAGGTAGTCTCTAAATTTTTCGCTTAAGCTTGTTATGCCTATTCTTGGTGATATGGTAGAAGTCGTTTTATGAAGGTGTGTTCCAAAGAAATAGAGTAAATTCTTTTTAAAGACACTTTTAGCGTGGTAATCCATACCGGCACTTTTGTAGGCGAAAATTTTGGAGAGGTCGAGTTCTTGTTGGTCATCTGTAATGAAGCCGTTGATATCTTTTAGTTCTGTCAGCTCTTCATCAACGAAGACATCCCAGAGTGCTCTTGCAGTAGGCTCTGGATCAATGACCACAGTGAAGTCAGCATAGAAGCCTTTTTTTTGAAATTCGCTCCATTCGGGTAGCTGGTTCAAAGTAATAGCCATAATTTTACCTCAAATGTTAGGAGAACAGTCCACGGACCATATTCAAGTCTGTTTCAAACAGTTTACTAATGAAATTAGAAAAGATTTCCGCATCGTTATTGACTTTTGTAAGCTCGGCAGAAGAACGATCGACTTTTTTTTGTATCACAAGACGAAAGGTTTTCAGGTCTTCCAATAGCTTTGAGTTTCTTTGATTTCTATGCTGTCCTTCATAATCAGATGAGTTAAGTAAGGGACGATAAGAGTACTTTGGGTCTATCATCTCTGTAGAGATAGATTGTGCTGTTTGAGCATTACGCGTAGCAAGTCGACCTGTGTTAATGGTATGTCTCTGAATCTGTTCTAAACTTCTCATCAAAGCATAAGATGCCCAGATACGCATGTTAGATGCTCGCAATTCGAGGTTAGTGAGAAGACGCTGGTCGCTCGGCAGCTTGCTTGTTCCATGAAAGCGTGTGGTGAGATAGGATTGAAAAAGGATATCTTTTTCGTTTTCGTCAAGTGCTTGAAATTGATCTAGAGTAAATTGTTGGTCATTTGTCGTATCGTCTCTTCCTTCGAAGACAGAAAGATAAATGTCTTCCAGCATGGCATAGAACAGACGTTCGTAAATGGTCTGAGCATTAGAGTCGACAGCTAGAACCTTGGCCTTCTCCGCATTGAACTCTTCTTGAGACAAGCCTGGGAAGATATTGTCCATCATAAAATCCCATAAAGGAACAGCATGTAGACAGACTACCTCTTCACCCTCGATTTCTAACGTAGGTGTTTCTGAGGAGAACGGATAAGTGGGTTGCTCAACAAATTGACGATGATTTTCTCCAAGGTAGGGGCTTTTATTTAAAATTTTCGTATCAAACTCTGGATACATAGCGCGATCCTACCTTGCAATTTTTTGGGCGACACTTTTGGAACATTTGAAAGTCATGTCGAGAAGAGCAGCGGACGACTTGATGAACTCTTGGTAGAGAAAGAGAGCCTTAGACAAGATTTGTTTCTGGATATCATTTTGGGATTGGATAACAGAGAGTGCGTCCGAAATGGCCTTGCGAAATTCATTATCCATATACAGTCGAGCAAAGTTACGAGGTTCGGAACCAGCATCGAATGTTGTCCTCCAGTAGAGTTCTCCTTCTGCTTCCCTTCCTCCAATTCGGTCTGCCCAGAGGCTCTCGGAAGATGTATTCCAGGTAGTAATGTCATAGTCTGTGTCCACAACGGACAAAACCTCTGACAAAGCTTTGTAGTGGTCTGATTCCGAGGGGAGCTGGTTACGGAGCTCTTTCAGACGAACAGTGGCGTCCTTGAGAACAGCCATAGCATTTAGGGTTGTAAGGGTTCCGCCGACATAACGTCTTTCTACTGTAGTGAAGGGTGTTGTGTTATAGAAAAAGTTGGTGCTTCCACCGCTGCTCGTTCCGATAGAGGATGCTGTTACCGTTGGTCCGGCGTTATCTGTAATCATGAGTTCTCCACGCTCGTTGAGAAACCTCTTTCCAGGGTTAATCGCCAGGATACTTTCCATACGATTCAATTCCTTGGAAACTTCACTCAGAAGGACTAAGGCATCGCCTAAACGGCTCACTTCTTGGCTGAGTAGGTTTTCTCCGTTACGGGCATAGTCAAAGTAGAGGATCTCATTAAGAATAGGTCTTGAAACGGCGTCGTTCGCTTCATCCTTTAATGTGCCAAGTGCAGTAATCAGGTTTTGTCGAAGAGGGTCAAAAGTGGTTGTGAGTTCTGTCGTCGAATAGCTAGGGATATCGATGTCGTCGATCAAGTCGACAACAGCGTCGATCTCCGAGTCAAATCCAAGGCCGTAAAAGGTTGCCTCTTTCCGGAAAAGAAGAACTTGTTTCAGCGTTTGTAACAAGTGGTGTGTTTTTGTTAAATCTCCTACAGAAGGCACGCCACCTGTTGTAGTGAAGCTACTGCCCAGACTGGTCAATTGATCCAACGTCATCTTCAAGGCAGATTTATCGCCGTTAAAGAGATATAGATCCGGTTTTTCAAGAAAAGGATCGCCTATAGTAGACACATTTTACCTATTGATTCTTCTTGCTACACTGGTAAGAGACTGATTTTGATTTTCAAATAGACTAGCTGTTGCATCTGCAATGGCTTTAGTCTCAAAGAGGATCTTGTTGACATCGTGTTGAGCGCGTTCATTAATATTGAGAGCGAGCTCGATAGCTGTACGAAGATCAACTTGAAAGGATTGGTCTTCCCACATCTTTTTGACGAGGGATTCGTTGATGAGGCCTCCGAAGCCTCCTTCCTCGGAAGAGGCATCTATCTTATTGAGTATTTTTTTGAGGTAAATAGACTCGCTGCTTTCCTCTGGATAGACCTCGCTAGAGTCAATCCCCCTCAAAAGGCTGATGCCTTTAATTTTAGAGGCATCTGCCTGTGCTAGGAAGAGGGTGTACCAAGAGTCCGTTAGTGTTGGATTGATAAGAAATCCTTCGGGGGAGATATATTTAGGTCCTGGATTCCAGGTACAGGCCTCATTCAATAAGTTGAGACCCTCTAGAAGATCAGAAGCTGCATTGACAGTTTCTCCTAGGTTACTCAAAATTCTGTCACTGCGATTATTGAATCTTCTAAAGGTCTCAATGAAAAGGACCTCTTCGGGGGGAATGTCTAAGTTTCCCTCCGACAAGGGAGAGAGAGAACCTAGGGCAGTAGCTAGGGCTGTTTCAAAGGAGGCATTGGACAGCTGTGTTGTCAAAAGAGTCAACATCTGTGGGAAAGGGGTTCCCTCTGTATAAGCTGTTTCAATTGGATCCAAAAAATCTTGGACAGCCTGACATTGACTTTTGATCTGATTAGAAGAGCTTAATCCCCACTCATCACAGTCACGAAGGCTCTTATTTAGAAAGCTTAGACGGTGAGAGAGAGAGAGAACTTCACTGTTATCAGGAACAGATGTACGACTGTTGAAGGCTCTTAAGAGCTCGACAACTTCGTAAAGAGCGTTGGCATATTCGGCCAACGTCACGGGAGCAATAGTCCAACTGGAAATAGAAGACGACGAAGGGGTAGAAGAGCTCATGGCGCGACCTGCAGAACAAGAGAGGGAATCGACTAAAAAAAGAGGGTCGGAAGGGCGCTTGGAAGACGCCTGACCAGAGGCCAATGAACCAGGGCCTCTTAGGCCATCTTAGCGGGCAAAGAACTTATTAATCAAAAATTTTATTAATTTTGATCAGAAACAGTTTTCCGAATGACTTTTGGCAAGCTATTCGTTTGAATCGTCTCTAGGTCAACAATTACTTTTTCAATGGTGTCGTCTGACGGGGCTTCAAACATAATATCGCGCAAGACATTCTCCAAAATGGTTCTTAGGCCTCTTGCTCCTGTACCAACAGCAAGAGCCTTTTGGGCGATAGCCTTGAGTGCCTCTGGAGTCACGTCTAAGGCAATATTTTCATCTTCAAACATTTGTGTGTATTGTTTGATGATTGCACCTTCAGGCTGAACTAGAACATCGACTAACTCTTCCTCTGAAAGCTCCTTGCAACAGACAATAGTATTGAATCGCCCTACAAACTCAGGAATCATTCCGTATTGGATCAAATCCTCCGGCTGAACCTTTAAAAGAAGAGTCGAAACTTTTTCTGACTCTGTTTGAACCAAATGCAGATCATCTTGATGGAACCCAATATTACCTCGACCTAATCTCTTAGCAATGATCTTATCCAAGTGGATAAAGGCACCCCCAGCAATGAAAAGAATGTGATCCGTATTGACGCGTAGGAACTCCTGGTTAGGGTGCTTACGACCTCCTTTAGGAGGAATATTAGCTATTGTTCCCTCGATAATTTTGAGAAGAGCTTGCTGGACTCCCTCTCCTGAAACATCACGCGTGATAGAAACATTTGATTTTGTGGCGTGGATCTTATCCACCTCATCTAAGTAGATAATACCAGATTCTGCGCGAGGCACGTCAAAGTCAGCAGCTTGCAACAAGCGCAAAATGATGTTTTCGACGTCTTCGCCTACGTATCCAGCTTCTGTTAAGGTCGTTGCATCAGCAATGGCAAAGGGAACATCCAAAATTGAAGCAAGAGTTTTTGCTAACATCGTCTTTCCAGATCCAGTCGGACCAAGTAGCAGAACATTAGACTTGCCGTAGTGCACGCGACCTGTCATCTGCTCCGCTTTGGACAGATTATGAACCCTTCTGTAGTGGTTATAAACAGCGGTAGAGATGGTGCGTTTAGCCAACTCTTGACCAATGATGAAACGGTCCAAATGGCTCTTAATTTCCTTTGGTTTCGGAAGAGTTTGAATTTGTGGAAGACTCTTCTTATCTAGTAGCCCCATACAAAGACGAACGCATTGATCGCAGATGAAGACGTCAGGGCCGGAAATGAGCTTTTCTGTGTTTTCCTCTCCTTGCCCACAAAATGAACAGTTGGCCATGCTATATCCTGAGACAAATGGTTGATCTTACAAAGAGTTCTTTTTTTCGTCTTGTTTGGGAAGGGGTTTTTCAATGACGCGGTCAATCAGTCCGTAAGTCACAGCCTCTTCTGGACTCATGTAGAAATCGCGATCGGAATCGATCAGAATTTGTTCAAGAGGTTTCTGAGTGTTCTTTGCCAGCATTTCTGCAACTCTCTTCTTTAAGAAGGCGATTTCTCCAGCTTGCCTTTCAATATCAGCTGAAGTTCCTCCTACACCACCGCTTGGTTGATGCAGCATAATGCGGCTATTGGGTAGAGAAAAACGTTTGCCTTTCGTGCCACCAGAAAGGAGCAAGGCTCCTAAAGAAGCTGCGATTCCAATGCAATATGTTGCCACGTCACACTCTAAGAAATTCATTGTGTCCAGGATGGCAAGACCGGCTGTAATTTGACCTCCGGGTGTATGGATGTAAACGCTGATCTCTTTCTTGGGATTTTCCATTTTAAGAAAGAGTAGTTGAGCGATAATGAGATTAGCCGTTTGGTCCTGAATGGGACCACCAATGAAAATGATCCTGTCCATTAGCAATCGAGAGAAAATGTCCATCGACCTTTCTCCACGGCCCGTGTCCTCCACCACAAAGGGAACGAGAGTCATTTTTTCCACACCTCAACGACATCGTTTCGAACTGTACTCTACTCATGTAGAGTAAAAAAAAGACCAGCATTTCAAAGCTAATAGTCTCTTCCTGAACAAGAGGATAACAGGTTAATTCGGGTTGATCCAGCCAATTCGTTGCAAAAGGAAAAGCAAAACCTCGTGCTGCATAAGCTGAGCAGCCATTCTTTGACGTCCACTTTCCCCTTGTGGTCCTGGGGGATTCTGTGACCAAATAAAATCTCGATGCTCTGGTGTCAACTGGATACGATGTTGGATGGCAATGGATTCAATGAAAAAGAAAAGCCTCAAAGCATGTCGAGCTTGCTCCTCTACTTCCTCCTTTGTCAATCCCTGGTTAGATGCAAATGAAGAGCGAGATTCCACTTCCCTTTCGAGAAGGGATTGAGGCAGCTCAAAGAGGAGCTGCTCAACAAGGGCGTCTTGCAGAACCGATTTCGCTTCTTCAAGATAGTCAAAGTCCAATGAGGATTGGAGCCGCTTTTTCATTTCGCTTCTTAGTTCGTCTACCGATTGCAAATGAAAACGCTGAGCAAAAGCCGTATCAAGGGGAGGCAAGTCCTTACGATCGGCCTGCAAAACATGTACACGATATACCCCAGCTGGGAGAGAAGAACAATCTTGGGCCAGGTTCACTTCCCCTTCCCTGGTTCCCATTTTCAGGAGAGCATCCCTCAAACAAGGGTCCATTTCTTTGACGAGGCATCCCTTTCCTTTTCCTACCTCTTCTCCTGTTTGGGCAAGGAGGCGATAGTTGATTCGATCCTCCGGGCTCAGTGGGATATCTTCGTCTAAAGTGACCCATTCGGCAAGGATGCCCCTATACTCATCAATCTTGTTCTGAACCACTTCGTCTGTGACTTCCTTTCTCTGAGGGGGAGACAAGGAGGAGAAATCCAAAGCTTCTACTGATATGTCTTGGGGATAAGTTTCTAAGGAAAGTTGCAATTCGGCGTCCGAAGTGTCACTTAATTTCTTCCATTTGTAGATAACAGGGGGGATAGTGCGAACTCCTAAGATCTTTACAGCATCTTGAGCAACCAGTTTTGCCAGACTCTCTTGCCATTCGAGTTGAATCTTTTGTCCAAAAGAATCCATAACATGGTGCCTGGGAACACGCCCCTTACGAAAACCTGGTAACGAAACTGTTTTAACGATTTTGTTAATGGCTTCTTCTCGGCAAAGAGTCACGAGAGAAGAAGGCACAGAGACAACGAGTTCCAACAGACAGTTCGGAAGGACTTCCTTGGACAAGATGTCTACTCGGTTCTCTGACATTTCATTCTTCTTCACTTTCTATTCCTAAATTAACTTTCCAAACCGGACAACGCACAAATCCATGACGACAGAAAGGACTGAGGGATACAGCTTTGGATCCGATCGTAAACGAAGAAGCGGGCAACGAGATTCGAACTCACGACCCTCACGTTGGCAACGTGATGCTCTACCACTGAGCTATACCCGCATCGAAGAGTGCCCCAGAAGCCCGAAGTGGGTGATGAGGTTCGAACTCACGACATTCAGCTTGGGAAGCTGACGCTCTACCGGCTGAGCTACACCCACACTTTGGGAGGAAACTTCCTCCAGGAGGGACGAATTTTAGACCAGCTTCGGTTTATTTGCAAAAGGTCGTTTCAGAGTAGATCCCTAAACTGTATTAAAAACGAATAGAAAAGTCTTTTTGGTAGTAAGTCTTCCATTTTATGCGAGGGCGTGCCATCTTGCGCAACATGGTTGACAAGCAAGAATTGTAAGGCTCGTTTTCTCTCGCATCGATACGCGATGTCAGTACACGCTACGCTTCTCTCTGGACCCCATTTGGGCAATTTTGTCCTCATTTTGTATCCGAGGAATGCAATGTCCGGGTTATTGAATTACAGGAAACTGCGTCAAGACTTTTCTTCCGCTCTTCTCAAGGAAGGCCGGTCTCTCTATGACGCACGAGCTGTCTGTTCCGTACAGATCGTGGAGATAACGGATAGGACCATCCGGCTAAAATGCGAAGTTTGGGGGAATTACAACAACCGCC
>NZ_QQBG01000006.1 GCF_003339615.1 Candidatus Similichlamydia laticola | reverse complement strand
TCAAAAGAAACGGGTTGCCGAGTCTAGTCTTGCTCTCTTTTCGAAACAAGATGAAACTAGATCAGGACCTTATTCCAATACAGAAAAAGGATTGATCATGGTCTCCTTGTCTCAATTTTTCATGCTTATGGCCCCTTCCCTTATTGGTGGTCTTTGCATGGGTTGGATTTGTGGCCTTATTGGTTTCTTATCTTATTTTTTAGAGAACAGTCTTTTGGCTGAGGTTCTCTCTCATGCCGCCTACCCTGGCATATTATTGGGGTTATGGATCTTGTGGGGGTTACAAGGCGGGATCGATGATTTCTTGACTTGGAATACGGTGCTCTTTCTCACCGTCTTGGTTGTCTGCCTCGTCTCAATTTTCTTGGAGGGCTATCGCTTTTTCTACAACCGATTTGTTCCGGAGGATACGCTCCTGTGTTGGAGCCTTTCTACGGCGATGGGATTGAGTTCCTTGTTGATCAGCTGCTTCCAGGCCAAATGGTTTTGTCTTTTGCCTTTTGCTCAGAGATTCCTCTATGGTCAGGTCGTCTTTTTGGAATGGAAAAGCAGTCTGGCTTTGCTTGCCTTATCTTCCCTCCTCACGTGTTTTCTTTTCTTTTTTCAGGACCGAATGAAGTTCTTGCTCTTTGACCCGAGCTTTACTTTGTTTCCTTCCTCACAGAGAAGGATTTTCTATCTTTTCATGCGTTTTATTTTTACCTTGGCTATCCTCGCGGGTCTTCAAACAGGGGGCATTCTCGTGGTGACGTCTCTGATGGTCGTTCCTGCTTTAACCGCACAGATTACGTTGAAACGTTTTTTCCCTATGGCACTTTTTTCTGCTTTATTAGGCGGGGCATCAGCCTTGGTGGGCCTCCTATCAAGCTTATTTCTAGATCTTTACTTGGATGTTTCTATTCCACCAGGTCCTGTCATTGTCTTAATCAGCAGTTGTTGTATGGGATCTCTTTATCTCCTGGCCTGGCCTAAAGGGTGGCTGGCTCGCAAGCTCAAGAAAAAAGCTTATGAGCGAAAGTGCGTTAAAGAAGTACTTCTTAAATCTTGTCTCAAGCAAGGGGAGAAACCAATTCTAGCAGAAGAATTAGAGACTTTTTTGAGTTGGCCTAGAGAGAAAGTTGAGAAAGGGCTTGCTCTTCTCGTTCAGGAAAGACTGTTATGTCGTTGTCCTCATTTTCTTTCTTATAGTTTTACAGAAGAGGGTAAAAGGGAGGCTATGCGTGTTTTGCGATTACATCGTCTATGGGAGTTGTACTTAGTGAAAATGGGTGGAGTATCACCAGAAGAGGTACATCCTTATGCGGAGGAGATGGAACACGCTTTAGCCACAAGTTCGAGTGAAGTTTTGCATCAATTGCTGGGAGAACCCACACAAGACCCTCATGGTCAGAATATTCCACCTTTGAAGGGCTGAAGATGGTTGCTTCTTTGCCTTATTGCCAAGCAGACTTCTTTGATTTTTTTTCTATTCTCTTAGGGCGTCTTCTTTCTGGGGCTTTCTTTCAAGATATGGCTGCAGATGAGATGCAGATGGTTTGTTTGGCAAGTTTGGGATGTCTTTCTGCCTATGTAGGTTCTCTGTTGTATTTGAGTCGTATGACGATGTTAGCCAACACAGTTTCTCATACTTCTCTAGTGGGGATTGTAATTGGTACTCTGGTGACGGCGCCCTCACGACTCGAGGAATGGCATCATCCTGTTTCTTCTCAAGCCATCTTAATAGGGGCTTGTGTTTCCGCTGGGTTAACAGCCGCTTTAACGCATGTCTTTCGAAATCGATTGAAAATTAGAGAAGATGCTAGCCTTGCTCTTGTCTTTTCCATTTTGTTTGCGCTTGGTGTCGCGGGAGTCTCTCTTTTTTGGGGGAATTCTCACGTTGGATTAGATCTCGTTATGGGCAATCTTGAGCTAGTCACTTTTCCTGACGTGGCTCTTCTTTCCGGCGTTGCCGGCATCAATGTTCTTATCTGTCTTTTACTTAGAAGGGGTTTTATTGCTTTTATTTTTGATCAAGAGTTGCTGTCTTGTTGGTTTCGCTATAGCTCCCTATTCGAAGCCTTGTTGCTTTTTCAGGTTGCTCTTATCGTCACAGCTTCCTTAAGAGTTATGGGTCTATTTTTGCCCTTGGCCTATCTCGTTGGTATTCCAATGTGGAGCAGATCAGTGAGCAATTGTGTTGCAGATATGTGGAAAAACGGCGCCCTTCTTTCAGTCTTTCTTTCTGTTCTTTCCGTAGCCCTTGCTCGTGCATGTTTAACAAGTTTTGACTTGGCTCTTTCTTCGTCTGGAGTTTCCATCGTTTGTCTTCTTTCTGTACATCTGCTTTCTTGGCCTGTTTTCCGGGCCTCTTAACATTTTTTTTCTTGGGGGGTCATTCTTGATATGCTGTCACAGATTTTTCAGCTAGGCTCTGCTCTTTTTTTGGTTATGCTTTTGGTCCTTTTACATGAGCTAGGCCACTATTTGGCTGCGAAGGCTCTGGGTATCCCCGTTCAACGTTTTAGCATCGGTATCGGCCCTCCTCTTCTGTCTAGGACGTGGAAGGAAGAGATTTGGCAGATTGGCTGGTTTCCTTTTGGTGGTTTTGTACAAATCGACAGTATTTATCCTCTTTCCGAGGACGAGGATCGCGATGAAACGGAACGGCTTCCTTCTGTTTCAATGTGGAAAAGGGTCATCGTGATTCTTTCTGGCCCTATCATGAACTTTTCTCTTTCTCTGTTGTTTTTCTCCATTTTGTGGGGGGCTGGGGGTGTTCCCAAGGTTTTTCGGGATGTAAATCCTTTTATTGGAGAATTACATCCCCAAAGTGATCTTAGAAGGCTAGGATTGCGTTCTGGTGACCGTATTCTTTCTTACGAAGGCGATCCTGTTCTTTTGTCTCATGACCATTTTTCCAAGAGGGGTGCTGTTTCAGGCCTCGAAGTTGAGGCATTATCCATTGGCTATCGTGGTAGACCAACACAAACGATCAAAGGGACTATTCGGTCTCTTGCTTTGAGAAAGGCTGTGGATACTTATGGGGTTATAGCTCCAGGCAGCTTTATTTTATACCAAGCTCCTGTCGATTCGAATGTTCCACTTGTTTCTTCCGGGCTTCGTAAAGGAGATCGTGTCCTGTGGGCCAATGGTCGATTAACTTTTTGCTTTGAAAGCTTTGAGGGAATTTTGTCTGGGGAGTCGATTTTGTGTACAGTACAGGATCGGCTAGGACGAGTTCAGCAAAAGGTAATAGAACGTATCCCCTTGCTCGAGTTAATGGATTCTGCTCAACGTGTCTATCGTCTTGGGGACCTTGTTTTTGACTCACGACGCCCTTCTCTTCGTCCAGAGTGGTGGATTCCCTATCTGCTGTCCTCTGATCTTGTTGTAACAGATCAACTTCTCAAGCTTGAGATGGAGGGCTTGGAAGTAGGGGATAAGATTCTTTCGCTACAAGGAGTTCCTGTTTCATCTCTATCTGAGTGTGTTCGTGCTTTGCAAACCAGAAAGATGTTTTTGATTGTAGAACGAGAACCTTACCCTAACCAGCTGAAGCAAGCCATTAAGTCTTTCGAAGCACCGTTTCACGATAGTAGGTTGTACCAACTTATTGAAGAGGGCATTCCAGGAGCAGACAAAGGCCCTTTTTTCTTTTTACAGCCTGTAGAGATGAGGGCACGAGAAGATCTTGTTCCAGACCAAATGCAGGGTTATCGCAATCTACTACGTCAGTTCAGTTTTGGCTCTTTACAAAATGACATTTATGCTGATTTGGTTGCGGCAAAGGGCAAGCAGCCTATTTTGGGAGGCTTCTTCTCCGATCACATGGTACAATGGAGACCTTCGCCCTTCTTTTTATTCACTCGAGAGATGCAACAAAACTTCAAGTTTTTGGCCAACTTGTTCATACGTTGGAATAGACCCAAACTTATAGGTCCTATTGGTATTGTGAGACATCTTTATGGCGAGGTTAAGGCTGGACCTACTCAGTTACTTTACCTTGTGGGAGCCCTCAGTTTGCAGTTAGGTTTTTTTAATCTATTGCCTATTCCGGTTTTGGATGGAGGTCATCTTATGTTTTTGGCTTGGGAGGCCATTTTAGGAAGACCACTGCCTCCTCGGATCATGAAGAAACTTTTACTTATCTTTTTTGCTTTCTTTTGG
>NZ_QQBG01000005.1 GCF_003339615.1 Candidatus Similichlamydia laticola | reverse complement strand
ACAGAAACCTGCCTCTCTCCTTGAACAGACGCTTTTTTCCTATTCTCATTATGCTCCCGTACATCGCTCTGTCTATCCTGCAGGAGAGGAGATGACCTATCTTTACGAGGAGTCTCGTCGGACGATTGCTTCTCTTTTGGGCGCCTCTTCTCCAGAAGAGGTGGTCTTTACTTCAGGAACAACACAAGGACTTAATGCTTTGGCTCGAGCTCTCTGTCCTCCTGTGGAAAGGAGACACGATGGTCGTTTCCGCCTTTTTGTTACCCCTTTGGAGCATCATGCCAATCTAGTCCCTTGGCAAGAGGTGGCTAAAGAAAATGGTTACCAATTGGGCTATCTTCCCTTTTTAGCCTCTGGAGAGATCGATCTAGAACGTCTCCCTTCTTTTCTAGATGAAACAGTTGCTGTTGTTGCTTTGCACCATGTCTCTCATGTGACGGGGGGTGTTTTACCTGTAGAGGTCTTATCCCCTCTCATTCGTTCTAGTGGCGCTCTTTCTGTTTTAGATGCGGCTCAATCGATTGGCCATCTTCCTGTTTCTCTACCTGCTCTTGGATGTGACTTCTGTTGTTTTTCTGGTCACAAAGTGTATGGCCCAACAGGCGTGGGAGTTTGTTGGGGGAGACAAAGACTTTGGGAAGAGATGAGGCCTTGGTCCTTTGGAGGACACATGGTGGATCAGGTTACGTTGGAGGGTGCTACCTATCAGAAAGGTGCAGCTCGTTTTGAAGCAGGAACCCCTCCTTTTGTGCAGGCGATCGGGATGAGCCATTCTCTGGCTTGGCTTTCTTCTTTAAATTTGAATGAAGTGCATCGCTACGAGCAAGAACTGATGCTGTTTCTCATTGAGTCTCTGTCAAGAGATCATCGAATTCGTCTTTTGGGAAACCCTTCCAGGAGGGGTTCACTTGTGTCGATGTGCTTTGATGGGCAGCAAAATTTAAAATTGCACCCTTTTGATGTGGCAACTTTACTAGGGTTAGAAAGGATTTGTGTACGCTCAGGTCATCTTTGCGCCCAACCAGCCATGTCTTTTTTTGGAACAACAAGCTGTCTCCGTGTTTCTCTCGGTGTTTACACAGAGAAGAGTGATTTAGAACATTTTATGGCTTGTCTTCTTTCCATTTTGGATCGGTTGTCTTAGAAGGAAGAGACAAAAGAGTGGTATAGGTATTAATTTTACCTACCCACTTGTTGCCCTTCTTTTTGATGTCATTGAAGAGGCTTTGAATACAAAGGGCCAAAGAGAGCAGTCCAATAAAGGCTTTGAGGCTTTGTCCCATGAAAGAAATCTGAACTTGAGGTGTGAGACGGTTGGTGATCCCAAGAAGGACATCGACCATAAGCAGAGATCCTAGGATAGGGGCTACTAGCTCGATCGCCATACGGAAACACGTCCCTATAACTGGAATGAACTCAGACAGAACAGGCTGTTGAACAGACTCCAACATCTGGATCGGAATACCTTTATCTGCTGGGAAGAGACTAAAAGAGCCGAGTAAAAGATCAAGCGCTTTGAAAGCAGCTCCAGAGGACCAATATAGAGCAGCTAAGAGGTAGACGAAAATAATTCCGATGGGACTGTCTTGAATACTTAAAAGAGGGTCAGTCAACATAAGGCTTGAAGTGCCTTTTTGATGGTCGATCAAAGAACCAGCCATCATCATCACATAGAAAGGAACCGAAGAGATCACACCTAAGAGGAAGCCGAAAAAGATCTCCTTGATGCAGAGATACATCAGGTTGGAGGAAAAATCAGCTGTGTTGCCAATCATGTAACACATCGCTAGAGGACTTAAAGAGATCGAGAAGCCGACTTTGGCAACCATGGGAAGACTGCGAGAGCCTAGAAAGGGAGAGAGCTGAACAAAGGGAAAGATACGACAGAGGGAGAGGATAAAAAGAGGTAGGGCAAAGTCGAAGAAAGGTGCCAGAAAAACATCTTTGGCAAGGAGATGTAAAGTGCCAGACTCTGTCACGCTACAATCCTCTGCAGGTTTTGAAAGATCTCCATGCTGAAGGAAAAGATTTGTGATCCTAACCATCCACCCAGAATAACGAGGGTGAGAATAGTCGCGACTAGCTTCACTGTGAAGGCCAGATTTTGCTCCTGAATCTGGGTGGCAGCTTGAAAAATGGCAACCATTAAACCAAAAACGAGACTAATGGCAATCGGAGGGCCAGAGAGCATGAGGATCAAAACGAGGGCTCGATAACAAAGGGCAACAATCTTTGCCTGAAACATAAGATTCCCCCTACGACAGACGGTAACTATCGATAAGACCTTTCGTAATCAGAGTCCAACCATCAATCATGACAAGAAGAAAGATCTTGATAGGGAGAGAGATTGTCACTGGTGACAGCATCATCATGCCCATTGCCAGCAAGATATTCGAAACGACCATGTCAATCACAAAAAAGGGCAAGAAAATTAGAGTGCCTGTTTCAAATCCATTCTTTACTTGGGTTGTGATGTAGGAAGGAATCAAGATCATGAAACCTTCCATATTGATCGACTCACGAAATTCCTCTGGGACGGTCTTGAAGGCAACACGGAAGAAATGGCGAATATGGGTCTTATTTGAGTTGAGCTTTAGAAATTTCCTAAGCGGTTCCTTTACTTCTTGTGCCAGCTGAACAATGAACCCTCCGAAGGCTGGGGAGTCCATGGTAGGAGCTGGGTTTTTCCTCATCCAAAGAACGCCCTGCTTGTACATATCAAGTCCCACGGGGAACATGACAAAGACACTCAAGAGAAGGGAAATGCCGTTAATCACCTGGTTAGGAGGTACCTGTTGCACGCCTAAAGCATTGCGTAAGAGAGAAAAGACCATGACCATCTTAGCAAAAGGTGTCAGCAACATCATGAAGAAAGGCAGAAGAACAAAAGCAGACAGGATGATCGCCTGAAAAATGAGGGGGGGCGTCCCTTCTGCTTTAAAGTTCTTAGGCAAGCTGGTGTACATTGGGATCTTGAAGGAAGACCCTTCTTCTTTTTTAGTCTCTTTCAAAGAAGAAGCACCTGTCTCCCTCGCTAAGAGAGGAAGGACCAGAAAGAGGCTGGATAACAATAGAAGAGCTTTTCTCATGAACCTTTCTCTGTACCTTGTCTATGACTGGTGTCGGCCTGGGCAACTTGCTTAAGAAAGATCTTTTCAAGTCTCTCCCATACCTCGTCCACATTGGCCCGGTTGATGATACCACGCTCCGTCTGAATGATATACCCTTTCGGAGGTAAATCGTTCTTCACCACAATATTAAACTGTTCTGCGCCGGTCACGATTTCAAGAAGACGAGGTCTCTCTTCTGTTAAAATCTCAAGCGCTTGTTCATTGCAAAATAGGGTTACATTTTTGTGCTGCGCAACAGATCTCAAGGCTTTCGCCACGATGTCGGATATAGCAGATGGGTCAACTGCCAATTCTCGTTCAATAACAGATTGAGCTGCTTTTAGTGCAATCTTAATTACGAGGGGCTCGAGGCTCGTTCGAATATTTTCGGAGGCCCTTTCTAAGTCAGCAATTACTTGCGCAACTTTATCGAGCCCCTTTTGAAAACCTCGTTCTTCGGCTTGCTTTTCCAGAAGGGTACATGTCTCTTGGTTCTTTTTTTTCAAGAAGATGAGTTCTTCTTGGGCGCGAACTAAGACCTCTTGAACACTTAGAATTGTGTCCAATTCTTCTTTTTTGACGACACGCTGATCTACGGCTAATGTCAGTTCATGTCCCATGGGGAGGACGAGAAATTTCTTATTGTTATACATGGGCTCGCTCTCCACCAATGACCGTTTGATCCAGTTTGTTCTTATGGATAAATTGCATGCTGTCAAAGACGATGTTTTGTAGATCTTTGATAATGTGGTTCGGAATAGAAGAAGGAAGGGCATTTTGAAAGAGAATCTCAGCGTCTTCAGGTTTTAGCCTTTTCCCCAGCAGGAAAGCCAAATGGGTTCCCTTGTGGACGCAGATACCAAGACTCATAAGTCCGATGTAATGGGTCATGCGATCTAATTCACTTTTCTCACCGTTCCATTTACTCCAGATAAAACGGGTGCCGCTTGGTAAATGTCCCGTACGTTTAGAGAAAGCTTCACAATAGCTTTGCCAAAGAGCTTTATTCGGGTGTTGCAGGACATAATCGAAAAAAATTTGGCGTTTTTCCTTTGCAATTAGAAACTGACTCGATTGCATCATTAGGCGAAAAGAAACTAATTCAAAAAGAAGTTTCAGTACTGAAGTGGGTGTTTTCAAAAGGGGAGAAAAACGGCTTTTCTCGACGAAAAGGGCCCGATTCGCACCTGAGCGAATCAAAATATTGAGGACACTTCTCTCGACAACTTTTGGAACGAAAGGGCTAAGACCACCCTCCTCCATCATCTTGTCCCAAACTTCGCGTAGATATTTAGGTAGACCTTGGGTTAAGGGGAGAGCGTGTTTAGGATGCCAGCAGCTGAGCTCCTGGATCAGGTCCGGGTATTGATCCAAGGGGACAGTCTTCAAGCTAGAGACTACTTTCGCTTCTTCTTCAGGGAGAAGGGCACACAATTGCTTCTCTTGGTCAGGAGCAAATTTAAGAATGAGACTTTTAAAGAACTCGAGTTCAACAGGATGACTCAACCCAAGCTCTGCGGAACGGCGTTGCATGGTGCCTACCTCCTGGGTGGAAGCCGATCAGTTCCTGGCTGTGGAGGGGATTGGCTTTCTTTCGGAGAGTTTTCCGGGCCAGGAGGCTTTGGTCCAGGCTCAGAGTCTAGGTTGGCTTTTTCTTCTTCTGGTGGGGTCTTTTCATTCATGTCAGCTAGAGTGGAAGTAGGTCCACTCTCTTCTTCCATGTCCTCCAATTTCAGAGGGATGACGCTCAGCATTTTTTTCAGTCCCTGGGTAGAGAGAAGCAGTTGTAACTTCCAAACAAGCCAGACATGCTCTGCAAGAAAGAGACCTATAAAGAAAATAAGAAGCCCAACAACGATTTTAAAGAGTCTCGCTGAGCTTTTGTCCAGTTTAACCCCCCAAACAGAAACCATCTCGGGTAAATAATCAGAGGCATGCCTATTACCAATGATGGCTTGGTCCCCTATCACCGTTACATTGTTGGGCTCCAGGTTAGGAATGCTACTCGAGACTAATCTCTTAATTTTTAGTTGCATGTAAGCATTGGGGTCGTCCAGGATGCCCGTATGCTTAATGTAAACGGCTGCCGTTACCTTCTGCTCTGGAATATTACTTCCTTGGACATTTTCTTCGGATGGAATGGAGAGCTGGACATCAGCGTCCAAAATTCCTTCCAGCTTACGCAAGGTGTTGGCAATCTGGTCGGCAAGACCAGCTTGGTATCTCACCTTCTCTGCTAAGTCAGAAGAAACAAGGCCTTGCTTGCTGAACAAATTCAGCAAGGTGTTTGTCTTTCTACGCCTGGGAAGGCCTCTCATGTTGAGAAGGGCCAACGCGTCCATTTTCTTGTTCGCAGCGACGGCAAGAGACCAGGTAGAAGCCTGTGAGGCACCGCTTCCTGCGACAAACTTTTTCTCTGAAGAGATACCGTATCCGTTTAAAATAACAACAATTTCATTTGTCTCTTGCTCATCGAGACCGGTCAGAATAATGACATTCTTTCCGCTAAAATAGCCCGCTTGAGCAGGCAATGTTGTGCCAATGAGGACGGAGCAAATGATGCAGCTCAGGAAACTCGATATTTTCGCTCGGAATGATTTCAACATGTAGACGACTGCACCTAGGATTTTGTTCACGTTCGACCTGAAAGGCCCCTAGCCCGAGCCTATCTTAATTTCAAATTTTTTTCGATTTGTTGCAAGGAACAAGGGCCTCTACTGGGATGGAATAGAGGCCTTTGGAAAGTTACCTGCCATGGATGCTTTTTAAGTCTTGCCGAAGAAGAGGGGGCAAGCTTTCCATTTCAGCCAGTTGATCAAGCCGGTACTCTAAGTGAGTTCCTACCAATCCCCCGGCGATCATGATCAAGTAATTGCAGAAGGAAAGGTGCTCGTTCCACTCCCCACTGAGTAGCATTTCTATGGCAATTCTGGCTACCTCAAAGCGGTCACGGAAATGGACTAAGGCGAGCGCAGCGTGCTCGTTCTCTTCCGTAAATGGCTTTGATTGCAAGAGGCGAACCAGAAATTGCTCACACTCTTTTCCAATACCCTTCAGCGCTTCTACAATCGCATCTTCTGTAAAAAAATCATTTTTTCCGATCCCATTGAAGAGAGGAACAATGGCTCGAGGATCACCGATGCCACCTAGGCACCTGGCAGCAAGTTCAGGACCAAATCCATATCCAGGAAAAAGAGAGGAGTGAAAAAGCTCCGATTCAAAAAGAGCAATTAAGGCATGTACGGCGTTTTCTCCGGAACGGACAATCGCTTGAATTTCTCTTTCTGGTTCCATCTCCTCAGAGAGAAGAAGGTCTGCAATGAGAGCGGGCACGGGATCTGCCAGGTTCTCCTCATAGACAGACCGAAGGAGGGAATACGTTTTTTGGGCCTGTTTCACATCCCTCTTTTGGGAGGGGGAAAGAAAAAGTTCGCTTAAATCACCACCAAATTCTTTCTCGACCTCTTTTAGACGCGTAATCTGGTCGAGGCAGATTTCTGGCTGCACTCCCTTGCCCTCTTGCTCGTAATAGCGCACCATTTCTGGAAAAGAGCCTCCGAAATGGGAATCACGATGCATCAAGATGATGCCGTCACATTCGTCGATAGCCAGAAACGAAGGGAGATTTTGCCTACTTTTTTGCATGCAAAGGGATCCTATGTTATCGCTGGAGCTTCAGAAACCATCGTATCCATTTTCAAAGCATCCAGTCCGACAAGATAGTAAAACCGATGGATCGTTTCTTGAAAGAGTGAAAGGGCCTCATGCTTGAACTCAAGCAGGGGGTCTCGATAATTACCGACACGGAGGGGAAGCTCCGCACGGAGATAGTCCATAGCTTGCAAATGGTATTGCCACAAATGGTCTAGTCTCTTAACGGCGCACCAATGCAAAACCTGCTTCAGGTCGAAAGGAAGAGGATGGTTTTTCTTTTGTAAAGCTTCATGAAGCGATAACTTCTCCTCAAAGAGTTGTAAAACTTCTTTTTCAATAGCTTGAAAAGCCTCGTACTGTTTCACCCTTCCCTGTTTCCAAATGTCATTTGTGCAAGAAACAGGATAATAATTTTTGATCCAGTTTGAACAAATTTCCCCTGAACAAGTTTTTCCATTTTGAAGGAAACATTCTGCTATCTTCTCCTCGCATCCTCGAGAAAGAGCATGTTCTACGAAGGAAAAGATATCCTCCTCTCCTGAAATAAGACCCTGTCTCAGGGCGTAAACATGTTCTCTCTGCTTTGATGTAATGTTGTCGTATTCAAGCGTGTGTTTCCGGATTGCGTAGTTACGCTGCTCGATACGCTTCTGGGCTGTTTCAATAGCTCGGGTCAACATAGGAGCAGAAATACTTTCTCCCTCAGGTGGGCGAAATCGTCCAATAATTTGCAACATTTTGGGAGAGGCAAAGAGACGCATCAAATCGTCTTCAAAAGAGCCAAAAAAGACAGAAGAACCTGGATCTCCTTGCCGAGCGCATCTTCCGATGAGTTGTCGATCGTTCCTGCGACTGAAGTGTCTGGAGCCAACCACATGGAGTCCGCCTGCTTGGGCCACGCCTTCTCCTAGACGGATATCCGTACCTCTCCCCGCCATGTTTGTTGAGATAGTGATCGCCTTAGCAATGCCGGCCTTACTGATAATTTCAGCTTCTCTTGCATGGTGCTTGGCGTTGAGAACGGTATGTCTTAGTCCATTATGGGAGAGTAGACGGGACATCCTTTCCGATTCATCCACGGAACGCGTGCCAATAAGGATGGGACACCCTTGAGAGTGAACTGTTTTGATTTCATGTAGAATAGCAGCATACTTCTCGCGTTCTGTCATGTAGACTTGGTCGTCCATCTCCTGACGTACACAAGGAGATTTAGTGGGGATAGGTAAAACTTCAAGCCCGTAGATATCCTTAAACTCTTGAGCGTCTGTTTCGGCCGTTCCAGACATCCCAGACAGCTTCTTATACATGCGAAAATAGTTTTGAAGAGTAATCGTGGCGTAGGTAATAGTTTCTACTTGAATCGGGAGGTTTTCTTTAGCTTCGAGAGCTTGATGCAGCCCTTCTGAATAACGACGGCCAGGTTGTGCCCGGCCGGTATTCTCGTCGATAATAACAATTTTTTGGTCTTGGACGATGTAGTCCACGTTCTGTTCCATCATCAAGTGGGCGCGCAAGAGCTGGGTCAGGTTTTGCATCCTCTCTTTTCGGAGGGCATCCTCTTTGTAGAGCTCGGCTTTGAGCTGCAGTTTTTCATGCAATTCAATGGGAAGCTCGTCAATCTGAGCTAGTCCTGCTCCTAGGTCGATCATTTCGAACTGATCTGCTTCTTGGTGCTCTTCCTTTTCCTTTTTCTGCATGGAAATCCACTTCTTGATGCCTCTGTCTGTTAGTTCAAAATCATTCGAACGTTCGTCCACAAGAATCAAAAGTTGTGACTCCAAATAGGAGCGAATTTCTTTGGCTGTTTCTCCATATGCTTGCAAATCTTGTTGATCAAGCCTGTTTCGAAGAAAAGGGAGCTCCTTGGCTCTTTTCAAAATCTTGTTTTTGGGTGTTCCTTTGCTGACAACCCACAGACAACGCACACCTTCTTGGATTTTTTCTTCTTCTTCTTTCAGCCTCTTTTTGCTGAAACTGTCCATTTCAACGTCCGTTGCTCCAGCTTCCTGAAGTAGTTTCCATCCCTTATTAGCAATACGATTACAAACTTCTTTCTGAGACGTGACCAACTCTGCCACGTGCTCACGCAATTCACCGTAAAGATGCCCGCTAGAGCGACTAGGTCCCGAAATGCGAAGGGGAGTTCGCGCATCGTCGATCAAGACGAAGTCAATTTCGTCGATGATAGCAAAAGATCGCTGCCCTTGAACCTGCTCTTGCTTGACCATGGCAACAGAGTTATCTCGAAGGTAGTCAAAACCAAATTCTGATGCTGTCCCGTATAGAACATCTTTCTTGTATGCCTTTTGGCGTTCTGGAGGGGACATGTCATTTTTCAAAAAGCCGCAGGAAACGCCTAGCAAGTCGAAAAGACAAGAGTTCCATTCACAATCACGTTGGGCTAGGTAATCATTGACTGTCACGATGTGGACAGGCTCGCCCGAAAGAGCATGAAGATAGGAAGGAAGAACGGCCGTCAATGTCTTCCCCTCTCCAGTTTGCATTTCTGCAATTGTTCCAAAATGTAGAGCAATACCACCGAGCAGCTGCGTATCGAAGGGAATCATATCCCAAAGCACAGTTTGCCCCATACATTGGATCGAGGTGTGACACAATTGACGACATGCCCACTTGACCGAAGCATAGGCCTCAGGAAGCAGTTTTTCTAAACTTTCGCCCCCACGATAACGCGTTTTCAGTTCGAGTGTTTTTGCAACGGGATCAAACGCAGGCTCCTCTAGAAGGGCCCTCTCAATTACATTAATCTTCTCGACGCTTTTCCAGTACGTTTTGAGGCGCCTTTCCTGAGCGGATCCGAATAATTTCCTAAGTAAACCGAACATAGTTTCACATAAAGAATCGGGAAAGCCCTAGGGTCAACCGTCAGACTTGTCATAGATAAAGGCAATCAGTATAGAGCAAGTGGAGATTAACTCCCAATGTCTGAGCTTGACTACGTGTTCCTTTTTGAAGAGTCCGTTCCCTTTTTTTCTCGGACAAGTTGGCCCGATTTGTTTCAGAACAAATCTATATCCAGGTTCGCTTTAGGGATTGTTTTGCATTACCGATCAGAAGCCGTTCTTCTGCAGCGTCGACAAAAGAGTGGCCTTCCAGGATTCTTTGAAATTCCAAACGATTTTGCTTTTTCTTGTGAAAGCATACCAGAAGCCGCGGAAAGAATTTTGTCTTCTCAGGTCTCTTTACCGAAGGTCAAATTGGGCGGTTTACTGTGTTCTTTAGACCTAGAGGCGCCTTTCCAGGCCGTGACAAGAATGTTGGTCATTTGGGGAGAGTTGGGAATGGCTCCAGATCTCCCTATTAAGGTCTCCTCTACTTTTGTTTACGCCACCCTCGCAGCCTATTTGGAAGCGAGTTATTACAAGATGTTGCCTGTTTGCTCTCGGGCCCTTGAGGCGTTTTGGTTTGGTGCCCCATTAGGGGAGGCTTTGCAACACGCTGTTTTGCAAAGGTGTGAGCGGGAGGCTTTTGTTCCATCTCAAGTGGTCCTCTTGATTCGTCGTTCTGAGGATCATGCTGTACTTGTTTACAAGAACACATCAGGAGAGTTGGAGCTGCCTGTTTTCAACTTGAAGTCTTCTCAAGAGTTTCACCAGGCTGTTCTCTCTCAGGGTTTGGGAGCAAAGGATGAATTGGCCTATTTAGGGGCCTTAAATTGTTGGAACAACCAAAAAAAACAGAAATTTTTCTTTGCTTTTTCTTATGATGACGAGGCGGGGTTCGATTCCAAAGGAAAGGAGATGTTTTTCGTGTCTACTGTTGAGGGATTGAAGATGTCTAGTACTCCCGTCACTCGAGAGGCTTTTCTCCGATTCAATAGAAGGTTTTTTGTTCGGTTGTATGAATCAGAGGCATCCACTTAGACATCTTGCTCTTTTAACTCAGTTATTGGATGCCCACGCACCTCAACCGGAGCCGACGCTTTATGCTCCCCATCCTTATGGTTTTTTGCTGGCTGTTCTTCTTTCTGCGCGTTGCTTTGACAGTCGAGTCAATCAAGTCATACCCACTTTGCTTGAATTGGCTGATTCTCCAGAAGGGATGGTTGGCTTGGAGATCGAAGAGATTCGACAAGTCATCAGACCTTGTGGCTTGAGCCGACAAAAAGCAAAAGCTATTTGGCTACTCTCTGAACAACTTATTCGCTTCCATAATGGTACTGTTCCGGCTACGCGTTCAGCTTTAGAGGCTCTACCGGGAGTAGGGAGAAAAACCGCTTCTGTCGTTTTATCTCAATGTTTTGGCGTTTCGGCTTTTCCCGTGGATACCCACGTATTTCGCTGTGCGAGGAGATGGCAGCTTTCATCTGCCAGGTCGCGGGAGAGGGTCGAGCGCGACTTAATGGCCTTTTTCCCAGAGAAGTTGTGGGTAAAAACTCACCTACAAATGATTGCAGTCGGAAGGAAGATCTGTCGTAGTCGGGGACACGATGGGGTCGCATGTCCCTTTTGTCGTCACTTCAGTTAGATTAGAGTTCGAGGCCTAAACAAATCTCAACTTCTTTTAAAAGCAATTCTTGCATCAATAAGTTCCAATCAGAGAGCTCTAAAGAACAGTTCAGGGGGATATCCTCTTTCAGGATGGTCTCTTCTTGTCCTTCGGAGCATGGAGGATCCAAAAGAGTGGGCGTAGATGAGATGAGGTAGAGAGATGTCTCCATGTCTTGCCTTTCTGAAAGGGAAAAAAGGCCGAGAGGGTAGCTGGTAGATCTTTATCTGTCTATTCTTCTGGGGAAAGAGTGTAACGTATCCCACGTGTGGGAAGCTGCCTTAAAACCAGGCCGAGAAACTCTTCTAAAGAGAGCACATTCTGGTGTTGTGCCCATGTCTGTTGGACTAATTGCTTTGCTTTCTTCTTAATAAGTCCGAGACCGACCAAGGCTTGTTCGGCTTCGTGTGTCCAAGGACAAGAGGAAATAGGGTGATCTAAGGGTGTCGGTTGCCATTCCAGGAGAATTCTTTGTGCGCTTTTCTTGCTAAGGCCACGGACTTGGGCTAAGGCATTGTAATCTTGTAGGCGTATTGCCTCCGTAAGACCAAAGGTCCCCAAAGTTTTGATGAGGGAGCCGGCTGTTTTAGGCCCTATGCCTGAAATTTTGAGAAGTTCCTGGAACAATTGTAGTTCTTTGTGTGATGTGAAGCCATAGAGTTGAGGGCCATCCTCTTTCCAGGCAAGATGCGTGTAGAGAAGAACATGCTCCTTTTGGAGAAGAGGCTGCTGCCCAAAGAAGTGGATTTGTAAGCAGAGTGGGCCAACAAGAAGGGAGACGAGGTCTCCAGACAATCGAAGAACTTCTCCCTCTATACTTTCGATCATTTTTCTCGTCCGGGCTCTCTCGCAGAAAGGAAGGAACAGTATGCAAGAGCCAGAGCATCAGCGCAATTATCGTTAAGTCGATCCGCGTTAAGCCCGAAACATTTGGAAACAGCTTGAATCATATCTTGTTTTCGACTTCCTCCTTTTCCCGTGAAAAGACACTTAACTTTCGTTGCGCTGTACTCTTCTAAGGCAATATTTCTTTCCTGAATCAAGAAGATGAAAACACCTCTGAGCTGAGAGAGGGAAATCACTGAGCGTGCATGTGGGCCAACAAATGCTTTTTCGAGGGCAATTTTGGTTGGTTGGTATTGATCCAACAGGCAGCGAAAGGCTTCTCCTAACAGGAGGAGTCGCCGATACGGACTGGAACGGGCAGGAGGTTTAAGAAGGCCCCAGTCTAGAATATTGCCATTTTCCAATACACCGTAACCGGTCAGGAACGTTCCTGGGTCAATACCTAGGATGATCGACATATTTGGAGAAGACGTTTGAGATGGTGTGTCCGACTTCTTTGCGAACACTGTTCCAAGGGGCACTCATAAAGACTATCCGAGATCATAAAGCGATAGGTTGTGTTCTGCAGAAGTTGTAACTTTGCTTGTAGCGCCTCAATCGATCCAGGTTCATACAAAAGACCTTCCCAGGGCCCCTTAGGAAGAAGATGGCGGATGACAGGAAAGTGAGGGGCAAGGATAGGACGGCACCATGCCATGTAATCAGGCAGTGAGGGATGGCCTTCATAAAGGGCAGGAGAGTTTCTTCGAAAGGGAGCGACAAAGGCACTAGCTTGGGAAAGTAGCTCCCTCCTCTCTTCCGGATGAAGAGGGTTATGAAAAAAGAGATGAGATGGCCCAAGAATGGGTTCGAGCAGGTCTCGTGTCTCCTGTATTCGCTCTATGTCTTGTGTGACAAGATGTAGCTCGAAGTCGACCATGCCTTCCATGGCATAGGCCAGATCTTCAAGACCATTTGATTCATCAAGGTCGCCGACATAAAATAATTTGATGAAAGAGTCGTCCAGATCTATTCTTCTTGGTAAGCAGTGTTCCGAAGAGGCAAACGGTAAAACTTTGATCTTGGTCTCTCTAATGAAATAGGGCGGCTTTTGAAGCTGCTGCAATATCTCCTGAGTCGGTACGATAACGAGATCAACGGCATGGAGAACTTGCTTGAGTTGAATGATCTTCTTTTGGTCTTGGAGTCTAATCGTCTGATAGGCTTCATTCTCTTGGGAATAAAAAGGGAGAGTGAATAACTCCTGAACGTAACGCATTTCAGCATCCTTCCTTTGGAGAAAGAAAGAGGCCGCTTCCCAGCTTGAACAGAGCAAAACATGCGGCTGAATGCAGTCAATTACAGATCTTGTTAGGGGCAACATAGGCCAGCTGCTGTCCACGCCGAAATGACGCATTAGGGGAGCCAAGGAGAAAACAGGCCAAACCTTGAGCCTTTGTAGAGGTTGATTTGGCTTCTTTTCTGAGTAGAAGGCATGCATCTCCTCAACCGTACCCGAACCGCGCATGAGGACGAGACAAACCTCGCAGCCCCAATCAGCCAGCCCACAACCTACACCGTAGACGTGTCTCCCAAGACGGCTCTTGGAGGGAAGACTTTCCTCATGAACATAGAAAACACGCAAAAAAACAACCTCCCTATCTCTTATGCGGAAGGAGGGAGTCGAACCCTCACGAGAATTCTCTCACTACCACCTCAAAGTAGCGCGTCTACCATTCCGCCACCTCCGCCCAATTTGGTACAAATCGCCACGATAGGAAATTGTTTTAAGTTTGCTCGCAT
>NZ_QQBG01000004.1 GCF_003339615.1 Candidatus Similichlamydia laticola | reverse complement strand
AATGTTCGAGGAGCCACATGTCGAACGGCTGTCGTTATAGCAAAACGTTGCCGTGCCGTGAGAGAATGAGCTGCGCCTAAACAGACTCTTGCTTCCTCACCAGAAAGGAGCACTGAATAATCTGCCCAGGTCCAAGGGCTAGCTGCCCCTCTTGAAAGACAAGTACAAGAGGCCTCCTTTTCTAAATGAATGGAGGTGAAAAGAGAAACCGGACAGGCAAGACGAGACCATTCCCTCTCTAAGATAAGAGAAGACCCTTTTTGCCCCAAAAGATGCAAATAGATCTGAACCCAATGTTTTCCAGGAGAAGCTGTCACACGTTCCGACAAACGTAAAGAGGCACCCTTCCCTAAGACAAAGTAAAACGTTGCCTGTTCTAACCATTTCTTCTTCAGAAAAAAAGGGGAAAAATCGATAACAACCGACTCTCCAGGCGGTATATAAACAAAAAGCCCATCGGAGGGAATTTGAGTTCCATAAACTGCTTTCCAAAAAGGGTGAAGGGGTTCTGTCTCCAATAGAACATCAAAGACAGAACGCGCTTCCTCTAAAGAAAAAACCTCAATCTCTGACAAACAAGAAGAAACACGAGGAGAGGAAGAACCCCACTCCCAGGACAACGTTCCATCAAAAGAAGGGGTATGACCTGCCTCCGGAGAATCTTCCTGCTCTAATAACTCACTAAGGGATCGAAAAAATAACTTCGAAAAGAAGGGGCAAGAAGAATAAAAATCTCTGAGACCGGACAAAAGGTCGCCTTCAGAAAGCTCAAGGCTCTCAGCAAGAAAATGGCTCAAACTAGTCGGGAAAAACGTGCGTAGAGGTCTGGACATAACGATAACCGTCCCGGTCAATTTCTGTTGCCAAGTCGGCCTTTCCGGACCGTACAATCCGCCCATCACATAATAAGTGAACGGATGTGGGTTCCAATAACTGAACGAGCTTGGGATAATGTGTAATGATCAAAGCAGAAAAATCTCTCTTCTGAAAAGAACGAATGAGGTCTACAACAGAAGAAAGAGCATCTAAGTCGAGACCTGAATCCATTTCATCCAAAACAGCTAACCTAGGAGAAAGAGTGACCATTTGTAAAATCTCACACCTCTTCTTCTCTCCGCCCGAAAAACCTTCATTCAAACAACGATCCAAAAAGCAGGAAGGCAGACCTAAGTCAGACATATGACGCAAGATCTGCTCTGCAAGAAGTTCCTCAGATAACTCCTCCAACTCTCTCTTCTCTCGCATAGAAGAATAAGCTTGCTGCAAAAAGTCTCTAAGACACACTCCTGGTATTTCAGGTGGATTTTGAAAGCTAACAAACAAACCCAGGTGAGCTCTCTCCTCCGGAGGAAGATCTAAAAGAGAGACAGAACCATTCCAAATCAAACGCCCACTGGTTACTACACAAGAAGGATGTCCAGCTAAAGTTCTCGCAAGACTCGATTTTCCAGCTCCGTTTGGCCCCATGATCACATGGATCTCTCCAGGAGCAATCTCCAAATCTATCTCATGTAGAATGGGTTTCTCCCCTATTTGAACGCGCAATCCTTGAATGGTCAGTAACATCAGCCAACAGAACCTTCTAATTTAATTCCAAGAATGGCCATCTCTTTGGCAAATTCCAAAGGTAATTGCTCAATCACGTCCTTACAAAAACCCGTCACCACCAACTGGATAGAGTCTTCTTTAAGAAATCCTCGAGTAGCCAAGTAAAATAACTTTTCTTCATCAAAGGCAGAAGTAGAGGCTTCGTGCTCTGACTTAGCCGAAGGATGATCCGTGCGAATATCTGGGAAAGTATTAGCCTGAGCATGAGCTCCAATAAGCATCGAATCACACTGTGTATAGTTTTGACTTCCTTCGCCTTTGAGAGAAACTAAGCCCCTGTATGTGTTTCGAGAATAATCGGCTGAAATGCCCTTTGAGATGATAGTTGAGGAGGTTCTCTTGCCAAGATGGACCATCTTGGTCCCCGTGTCCGCCATCATCTTTCCCGTTGTTAGCGCAACAGAGAGAAATTCTCCAACGGAGTCGTCGCCCTGCAAAATCACACTAGGATACTTCCAAGTAATAGCGGCTCCCATCTCAACCTGATTCCAAGAAATACGAGAACGATGACCTAAACAAATCCCTCTCTTGGTCACGAAGTTCCAAATGCCACCTTCCCCTGTCTCTGGATCCCCAGCATACCAATTCTGGACGGTGGAGTAACGAATAGAGGCGTTCTCATGAGCAACAAGCTCAACAACAGCTGCATGTAACTGATTGCTATTCCGTTCTGGAGCAGTACATCCTTCTAAATAGCTAACAGAGCCCCCAGCTTCTACGACAATAAGCGTCCTTTCGAATTGCCCAAGCTCACGATTGTTAATACGAAAATATGTGACCAAGTCCATCGGACAACTGACGCCAGCAGGAACATAGACAAAAGAACCGTCTGAAAAGACAGCACTATTGAGAGCAGCAAAAAAATTATCGCTTCTAGGAACAACCGTCCCTAAATATTTTCTTACTATATCAGGATAAAGACGAACGGCCTCTGAAAAAGAACAAAAAAGAACTCCTAGCTCCTTCAACTTTTCCTTAAAAGTCGTGACAACGGAAACAGAGTCAAAAACGGCATCTATGGCGACGCCTGTCAGTCTCTTTTGTTCTTCCAAAGGAATCCCGAGTCGATCAAACGTACGCAAGACCTCGGGATCGACATCGGATAGATTATTGACTTTAGAGCGCCGTTTAGGTGCTGCGAAATAGACGATGTCGTTATAAGAAATATTTGGGTAGGGGAAAGCGCCCCAATTTGGCTCAGCCATACCCTGCCAGAGACGATACGCCTCCAATCTGAACTGTAAAAGAAAATCTGGCTCTTCGTGTCTTGTAGAAATGGAACGTATGACCTCTTCGTTCAATCCTGGAGGCAAAGCCTCTGTTTCCAGATCGACAGAAAAACCGTGCCGATACAGTGATTGCCCGGCGTACTCCACTCTTTACCTCGACTTGATCTACAAACCCATCGCGACACAACAAAGGGGTGCCTATGTTGCATCATCTTTTGTTTACAACTCAAGGTCGTCTAAAAAATCGTAATCCTGGGGGATCTGGGGAAAAGAAAAATCTTCCTCCTCGAGCGGAGGAGAAGACGGGAAAAAATAAAGGGTTTCCATCGAAGCTAACCGAACGGAGGAAATTCCCTCTTCAAAGCCAACAGAGCGCAATAGACGATCCAGCGAGACGAGTTCCGATTCCAAATAATCATTAATCGACTCTAATCGGGCAACTTTCCGCCCTAAATCCTCAGACATACCGGGTTTCTCCTTAGTGAAGGTCATTTCATTCGAGAGCGAGGAATAAGGAAAAAGAAAGATCGAAGCGAGACGAGGCGGACACCAAAGCCCCTGTCCGAGACTGAACAGAGAACGACTAGAAAGACAGAATGATCATAAGGAGAGGCATCAGGACGGGGGAAGAGGCCAGTTAGAGATGATACGAACATTGTCCCCGAATAAGGCCATCCTAGCAGATCAATTCCAGAGGGTCAATGCACGTTCCACCCCCATCCATAGAGAAGACTACCTTTCTCTCCCAGGAGAAAGGATTAAAAATCCAAATTTGCTCGAAGGATTTGCACAACTTGTTGATGTGCCTCCTCCACCTCTTCATTCGAAAGAGTCTTCTTTACAGATCTATAGGATAACCGAAAGGTAAGGTGCTGACGCTTTCCCTCTGGATAAACACTTAATAAACTCCACTTCTCTAAAAGTTCATGAGCAGGAAAATGTTGTTGTACTCGAGAGTAGGGAATAAAGGTGTCAAGGGTAACGGTCACATCTCTTGAAGAGCCTGGATAAGCCGCCATAACCTCGAAAAGGTTATTTTTTCGAGATGAAACTAAAGGAGTTAGGCAAATTTCAGCAAAGAACGAGGGAACCGAGATCAGCGAAGACGTCAGTTTTCCTACGACACCGAACCATTCTCCCTGAATCAAGAGATCAGCTTGCTGGCCTTCTTGAAAAAGAGAGTAAGTCGAAGGATGGGCCGAAAAAGATGTACAATTCGTACGAGCAATCTCCTCTAACCACCCCAGGAGATCGAAAAGATCTCCCCTCCTCTGATCCTTCTGATCGGACCAAAAAGTCTCCTGCATAAAGTCACCGACCAGAAAAAGACCAAGTCGATCTTCCGCTTTCCACTTTCCATTGCTTAAACGACTGTAAACTTTTCCGATCTCAAAGAGACGGAAAGAGCGTTCTTCGTGTGACAAGTTCCTCTCGATATGCTCCAGGAAACTGACCAGGAGAGAAGACCGCAAAAATTCACGTTCTGTCGAGCTTGGATTTTGCAAACGAACGGCTTGTTCCCCTCTTAATAAAGCTTGAGATACAGACACTTTCTGGGATGAAGCAAAATCCAAACTCAGGATTTCCTGAAAACCCCATCCACACAAGCGATGACGTAAAGAACAAATTAAAGGGAACAGAGGGTCATGCATTCGTTCAGAGAGAGGAACACGCAAAGAAGGAGGCCTCGGCAAAGAGTCTAAGCCAATCTTTTTGACAAGATCATCTAACAGATCTTCAGCCCCATGTAGATCGCAACGCTCTGTCGAAACAGAACAAATAATCTGCTCCGTAGAAGAGGAAACCACAGCATGTCCCAATTCTTTCATGGCTTTTGTCACTTCTTTTTCACTCCAGGAGAGGCCTAAGATCCTCTTGGGTAAATTGACCGGGAAAGGAATAGAACGCGTCATGGGCAAAGGATCTGCTATTTGAAGCCATCTCCTCCCAAGAAGAGAGGCGATATTATGCGTGTCACATAAAACTTCAAACTGACGCCAGGCTGAATGAAAAGCATGCGTCGAACACACATGCTCGAGAAGACGAGCTTCAGGTGTTAAAAGTTGGTGACGACGAGCTGTTCGACCAATTTGATCTGGTTCATAAACAGCCATTTCTACTAAGGCATGTTTCGTTTTTGGAGAAACACGATATGAGTCTCCCTCTGTTACTCCAGAGAGCAACAAGGAGTCATCCCCGCTCTTGAGGACGACATCTTCTGCGTCCAAAGGCAAGGACTTTCCTCCTACTGTCAGAGACGATTTCACACCCCAAACCAAACGCAAGTAGGGATCAGAAACGCGATCTAGATCACAACAGAGGAATGGATAGCCCATATTAATGGAAACGTATTGCGCCACACTGGTTAGCGTTGGGCCCGGATCAAGACCAGACATGCACAAGCGAGAATAAAGATCCCAAGGCAACCAGCATGCGTTCTGGACCTGTAACTCGGACCAACCATATTGTCTGAAAGCCGAAATAGCCTCGACCGCTATCTGAGTCCGAACTTCTCCCTTTTCCGGTAAATCGACTTGGGAATGCCTCCATTCAGGATGGACAAGAGGAATTCCCTTTAGGGAAGAAAGATAAAGCGCTAAACCACGAATACTTTGACAAAAGCTTAAGTCAGGCGTGACAGAAAGGGAGAAAACAGAAGCTTCACTGCACCAATGACTCAACAACTTGCCTTCCTCAGACAGGACTGAAGGAAGTAAGGGCAAAACAGAAGGAAAAGCATCCTGGATCCAACTCCCTATCACTCCATTGCAACGACCAGGAAAGGAAGACTTGCCTCCCTCTATTTGAGAGAGGAACAGAAAAGGGACGTAGCTACCTAAGGGGGGAAGCGTACCAACTGGAACATAAGCTAAAGCAGATCCTTTGTCCCCCAGAGACAGTTGAACACAAGAAGCCTCCTCTTCGTGCCCTACGACTCGCGCAGAAACCGACTCTCTTAAAAGAAAATTTCTCTTTTCAAACCGCTCGACCTCAACACCACACGACTCCAAAACGGGAATTAAGTCCCTAGGATCGTGGTCCCAAACTAACCACTCCCTTAACCAACAAAATGGCACTTCCATTTCTTTCTCCTCACGATCTAACCCTTCTTCAACTTCATAGGGAAAGGATATCTGAGTCAGCAGAACGTTGAAAAACCTCACTGAAGAGATAACTCGACTGGCCATAGGCTTGTGATAATTTCTCAGTGGTAAAGACGTCCTCCACCTTCCCATAGGCAATCAAGTGTCGGTTTAATAGCAAAAGCGAATCAAAAAATTTGGAAACCACCATCAGATCGTGATGAACCAGCAAAATGGTTTTCCCGGAGGCCACAAGCCCACGCAAAATGGCCATAATGTCGGCTGCAGCAGCAGCATCAATCCCGGCAAACGGCTCATCTAAGAGAAGAAGGTCAGGTTGCTGCATAAGAGCCCTTGCGAGAAACGTCTTCTGCTGTTGCCCTCCGGACAAACAACCGATTTGACGATGGGCGAGGTCGAGCAGCCCAACAGCTTTCAAACACTGCTCTAAATCTCTTTGATCTTTCTCTTGGAAGCTCCCCCACAAACCCAAACGAGGTAAGGCACCCATCTGAACAACCTCTGAAACGGTAATCGGGAATGTCCAGTCAACAGAGGCTCTCTGTGGAATGTAGGCTATTCGATTCGACTGTTCCCGAAAAGACTTGCCCCAAAACGAAAAAGAGCCAACTTGTGGCCTTAGAATGTCAACAGCGCATTTTAAGAAAGAGCTTTTGCCCGCGCCATTGGGCCCAAGAATTCCTACAAGTGACCCCCCCTCGACGGACAGGCTGATATCACGCAGAACAGGGACCTCCTCATAAGTGTAGGACACGTGAGAGACAGCAAAGGGGGAAGCTTCCTCAGACATCACTCTTCCTCCAAAATTGCATCACGAAAAGCACGAGCGTTGTGAACCATCACTTCGATATATTTCCCTAAATGATCCTCCTCTACAGGACGAGGAAAAGAGTCACTGTACAAAGCTTGTTGAGACAAACGCAAAGCATGCCCGCTCCCCATACTCATTGAAACTAGTTTTGTCAAAGCAAGAGAAGGAACATTGACTTCTGGGAAGACAACACGGACATCGTGTTGCAACACAAACTCAAACACTTTTTTAAAATGAGAAAAGCTAACTTGCGCTTCTGGGGCAAGACCCTCAGGAGAAATATACCGCTCGATCCAAGATCCATCTTGTCTCTCTGCTTCCGATGCCAAGTAAGAACGAACGAAGTAACTAAAAGCAGAGTGAGCCGATACGAGATAACGCTTGCTGGAAGGGACTTCTTGCACCATTTGGCGGACCAGATCATCTGCTTCCCTTAGACGAATAACCAATTGCGAAGATCTTTGGAAAATTAAACCCTTTTTTTCAGGGCAAATTTCAGCCAAGCGATTTGCTAGCTCAGGAACGACTTGATATAACAACCTAAGATCCAGCCAAATGTGTGGATCTGGAAGCCCACCTGATCGAATGACAAAAGACTCGTCCAGGTTGGAAAGCAAAGATCCAACCGAAAAAGCGTGGGGCGATCCATCTAGGGACTGGAAAAGGGAGGCTCCATGTTCCAATCCAAGCCCATTGTAGACGACTAATCTGGCCAAAGAAAATAGGTCCCCATCCCCCTTCCGCAACTGATACGTGTGAGGATCCAAATCTCCTTGAATCAGGCAAACGGAATGCACACAGTCCCAGGCTAACGCATGCACCAGAGCCTCTAAAGGTGCAATTGTAGAAAGCACAAGTGGCTTCTCCGAACGATAACGTCCTTTTTTGTCTGAGGAGGTAAAAATAAAAGTCACTAGGGCAAAGAGCAGCAGAGGAGAGAGAAAGCAGAAAATACGGGATAAAGGACTTCGAACAACCATGCTTTCTTACAACCTTACTGAGGAGACCTAGAAATTTTACGGTATGCATCTGATTTGGGCAATCGCAGCGGGAACATAAGGAGGCAGAAAAGAGCTGAGCTTAAATCAACGCTAGATATATAAGTTCGGATCGACACGGGAGACGTGTTAGCATCTGGGTGCTCCTGAGGAAACTCGAACAGTGGTTTCCCTACTTCGGCTGTCTGAGACAACAGAGACTTTCGGCGTTACATTTTTTAAAGACGCCCAGTGGTTCAAATCCGGCTGCTAATTCTTAGAAACATAGAGGTTTTGCTATGTCTGGAAACGAAGGTGGTTTTTCAGGGTGGAGAGCTTATCTTTGGCCGATCCATGCGTTCGAACTGAAGAAGCTTCTGCCCATGTTCTTGATGTTCTTCTTTATTTCGTTCAACTATACGATTTTGAGGGACACAAAGGACACTTTGATTGTCACCGCTCCCGGGTCTGGGGCTGAAGCAATCCCCTTTATTAAGTTTTGGTGTGTCTTGCCAAGCGCAGTGCTTTTCATGCTTGCTTACGCGAAGCTTTCTAATGTCTTATCGAGACAAGCTCTTTTTTATGTCTCGATGACGCCTTTTCTTGTTTTCTTTGCCCTGTTTGCTACGCTCCTTTATCCTTACAGAGACTTTTTTCATCCAACGACGAGCGCAGACTACCTTGCTGGTCTGCTTCCTCAGGGCTTGACCGGACTGGTTGCGATTTATAGAAATTGGACCTATGCGCTCTTCTATGTCCTTTCAGAGCTGTGGGGTAGTGTTGGCATTTCCCTTTTGTTTTGGGGGTTTGCTAACGAGACCACACGTGTCACAGAAGCTAAGCGTTTCTACACTGTTTTCGGGTTGGGAGCGAATTTAGCCCTTCTTTTTTCTGGTCCTACCATTGTCCATTTTTCCAACTTTAGAAAGAATTTACCAGTAGGCTCTTCCGTCGATGCTTGGGGGCTTACCCTAAAATGGCTTATGGGCGCAGTCGTCGTTTGCGGAATAGCCAGCCTCGCAACTTATTGGTTTATTGACAAATTTGTTCTGACTGACCCTAAGTTTGCCCCTGAGGAGAAGAAAGAAAAAAAGAAGTGTAAGCTGTCATTTTCGGAAAGCATTTCAGCTCTTCTGCGGTCAAAGTACATTGGCTGTCTGTCTGTCCTAGTCATTTCCTATGGAATTTTGATCAATATTTATGAAGTCACTTGGAAGAATCAGATTAAGGCCCAATATCCCGATCCGTCTGACTACAGTGCTTTCATGGGGCATTTTTCGACTGCTGTTGGGATTGCCTCCATTTTTATGATGGTTTTTGTGGGAGGAAATGTTATCCGAAAATTTGGGTGGAAAGTGGCTGCTCTCTTTACGCCTGTTGTCCTTGTGGTGACTGGATCAGCTTTCTTTTTCTTTGTGATCTTCCGAGAAGGCCTCGCTCCTATGATCGTGCAGTTTGGAACGACTCCCACCTTCTTAGCAGTTGTTTTGGGTGCTCTCCAAAACATTATGAGTAAATCAACAAAATACTCTCTTTTCGACCCTACTAAGGAAATGGCCTACATTCCCCTGGATCAAGAAACCAAGGTTAAGGGAAAGGCTGCTATTGACGTAGTCGCTGCCCGTTTTGGAAAGTCCGGAGGGTCTTTGATTCAGCAAGTGCTACTCCTTCTCTTTGGAACTCTGTCAGCTATCACCGTTCCTCTCTGCATGATCTCTCTCGCCATTGGGGCTGTTTGGATCTACGCTGTTGATGTCTTAAACACTGAATTTACGAAGCTACAACAGAAAAAAAAGTAGTGTGTCATTCCCCCTCCTCTCTGAGGGGGACGTGTCCTCTAAACAAGTCTTCCGCTTCGGAATCCGTAGCGCAGAAAGGAAAGAAGGCTCATTCCTCTAATCTTCCCCTTATTACATGGAGCGCCCTCAATGCAGAAAGGCAACTTTAGGTCTTTTGCAATTATTTCAGCTGTATTTGCCTTTGGATTGTACAGTCTTTTCCCGAGCCTCATTTGTCATTGGAAGAATCTGAATGGGCCAATGGATCGACATGATGCCCAGAAAGAGATCGAATCTATCCTTCACCGAATAGACGATTTGAAATCGTTTTCCGTTACTTGGCTTAAACACTACTGTCGACATATCGGAATAACGCCTAAAAGGGTGCAATTGGATCATCAGTTTCCAAGGATGATCAAGATTGCCTTTGAAACAGAGGATGACACGACCAAATGTAACGAAATGTTACTGCGAGCTGGGCATCTCATCCCCAGGATTGGAGCTAAACTGACAACGCTCCCAGAAGAGAAAAAAGAAGTAGCCAAAGAGGAGGAAAAAAAACGGCTCGATCTGATTGTGTCGAGGGAGCCTGCCCTCGATCTAAAAAGCCAAGGTTCTATCGAATTCTTGCAAAAATTCGATCAACAGGGAGCCTTAACGGATGAATATCAACAGATCATCCGGGAACGTCTCGAAAGAATTAAAAGAACACTGGAAAATAGATCCGGTTCCATTTTGCAGGATGTTCAGCAAACGCGTGCTAATCCGAAAGATAAGGAGCCTCTTATTCAAGCAGCCGTTCGAATTCATGAGTTTGCTGATGCGCTTGGTTTCGACCCGGCTTTCCTTCAGAGAGTAGGAAAATGGCTCGTTCACGAGGATCAGGAAGAACAAAAAGAGTTATTGGCACAAGTTCGACATATCTCTCAAAGGTTGCGTGAGAAGGACCCAAAGGAAAACGAAAAAGAGGACCAAGAACAGCTTAAAAAAAAGCTGTTAAGTCTTGACCGACTTGCCTTCATTGTTCAGTCTGCACAGCTGCCTGTGCTCCCTAAAGAAGGAGAAAAGGAAAATTATTTAACAGTTAGCCACCCCCTCTTCAAGTCTGTTGCTACGGACTGGGATTCTGGGTGTTTTTGCCTTGAACTTTCTGAACCTCTCCGTGGACTGCTTAGTGACGACAATACAGAAAGGAATTTGATTAAAGATTGGGTTTTTTCCGAAATTAATCGCCTGAGGGAACTGTGCAATGAAAAGTTCACCCCGAAAGAAAATCTTTTCCTCTCCCCATTAGAGAGTCGACCAGACACTCTCTCCTTCTTAAAGCTCGATCTCAAGCCTCTCTTTGAAGAAGAGAAGGTTCGACTTGTACAGTTTATCCTGTCGAATTGGCAACCAGAAACGCCTGAGTTAACTTCGACCCAATTGCCTTGTCTATTTGCAGAGGAATACAATAACAGTTCACCACAAGACAGGCGCTTCTCCTTCCTTGTACTTGCCCCTCTTTGTGATCGTTTGGACAAATTAGACCTGTCTCAGGATGCACATTCTGTTTATTTTATCTTTTCTGGGTACAAAGAGATTCTTCGCAAAAAGAACACAGATCCTGTGACAAAAGAGAAATTAGAATCTGACTTAAAAACCTTAATTAAGCTTCTTCTCCGGCAAGGTTATACGCTTGCGTCTCCTGATCAATCGGTAACTAAAGCGTTTCCAGATGCTCTCGTCTTAGCTTTACCCTACCCTGCTAAGAGTTTAATTCGTGCTACCCGAGAAAAATTTCAAATCTTTGAAAATCTAGCCCTCTTAGAGATGAGCACAAAAAAGGCTCGAGTTGCAGTCAGAAATCAGATCGAAAACGAGATACAAGAAGAACTTCTCAAATGGAGAGATGACTATCGAACGAACCAGTCTGACCTAAACCCAAAGACAAGCTTCCTTGTCCCTCGTCCCTGGCAATCGCCTATTTGGGAAAACGCGAAATTAAGCTTCAGACGTTACTGGGCTGGAGACACCCAGCGTGCTATTCAATGGGGGCTTGACTTGTCTGGAGGAAAGTCGGTTCGTATTGCTTTGCTCGATCAAAGCGACCAACTCGTCACGGATACAAAAGACCTCCTCCAGGGCCGTGAAGAACTAGTTAAGCGTGTTAATCGCATGGGCTTATCTGAGGTCTCTGTTTACCTTGAGAAGGACAGCTTAGTCTTTGCATTCCCTGGGTCACAAGGCTTTTCAGCCAATGAGTTGATTGAAGCCACCAGCATGACTTTTCATATTGTAAATGAGCAGTTTTTCCAAAAGGACGACAAAATTTCAGAAGACGCCCATCGCTTTTTGCAAAAAATTTGGGATGAAGCTGTTGTTTCAGGCCATGTGGACCGATCCTCTCTTAATCGCCTCGCTTATGAGCATCTTCACGGCTCAAAAAGAAGCGAAGATGGCATGGCAGACCGTCTGATCACTGCAGGCTTAAACTTTGCAAATCCTAAGGATCCAGAAGCTAGCTCAGCTCTTGATGAAAAATTTTCTACGATTGCTTCGTTTCATCTTGATCCTAAGCAAGACGAACTGCCCAGAAAACATCCACTAACGATTCTCTTTCGCAACTATGCCTTGCGTGGTTCCGACGTCTCCAATGTCCACGCCTCTTATGACAACATGCGTGGTTATTTTCTCAACTTCGAAGTTAAGAAAAACAATGAAAGAGAAGAAAATCCACAAGATGCCTTCAAAGAATGGACTGGATTCTATTGCAAGGAGGGTGTTGCTGGTACGCCCAAACAGATTCGAGGAGAGCGTGGCTGGCGCATGGCCGTTCTTCTTGACAGTGAAGTGATTAGCATGCCGGAACTTCAGTCAGAGCTCAGCACAGGAGCGTCTATTTCCGGTCATTTTTCTCAAAGAGAAGCGAATCGCTTAGCGGCAGACTTGAAAGCAGGCTCTCTTAGCTTCAAGCCCAAGATCCTTTCTGAGGAAAATATTAGTGCTGAGTTGGGTGCTCAAGAAAAGCAGAAGAGTCTTTTTGGCTTTCAAATTGCTTTATTGCTCGTCGCAGTCATTATGTGCAGCTATTACGGCTTTTGGGGCCTAGTGGCTTCTATCGCCCTTCTTTTCAATCTTTTTCTCCTATTTGCCATTTTGCAGCATACAGGAGCAACTATCTCTCTTGCAGGTTTAGCAGGAATTGTTTTGACCCTTGGAATGGCTGTCGACTCTAATGTTCTTGTCTTTGAAAGAATTCGGGAAGAGCTTGGACTGGGGCTTCCTTTAGCAGAGGCTATCCATATTGGTTACAAAAGAGCTTTCGCTGCCGTTTTGGATTCAAGTATTACCACTTTGTTGGCCTGTTTCATCTTGGCTAAGTTTGACTGTGGGCCCGTAAAAGGTTTTGCCATCACTTTATCGATTGGTATTTTTGCGTCGATTTTCACAGCTATCTTCTCTACACGTACTTTTTTCTCTTGGCTTCTTTCCAAAGAGTGGTCCTTTCCTTCCCGTATGTGGAATCTTTTCTCCAGTTGCTCGGTACCTCTTTTTCAGTGTGTCACGCCCTTTATTACGCTATCTGTCCTAATCACTAGCCTAGGTGCCATTTGCTTATGGGACCACCGTTCTAGCCTTTTTGGTGTTGACTTAGTTGGGGGGACAACCTTAAACCTCGATTTCCCTCAGGGGTCAGGAGAAATGCGTCCACGCGTTAAACAGGCTTTTGAAGAAGAAGGGATGCCTCCCTCTCTCTATCGCTTGCAGGAGAGAGGTTCTCCTGAACGTTTAAGGATTTATCTCACAAACACAAGTTACCACTACTTTGACGGAGCGTCTGGTCTCTGTGCTATTTTGGAAAAACAAGGCCTTCCTATACCTGCAGATACCCTTAAAAAAGCGGTGGACAGTTGGGCCTCTGTTAGTGGTCATTTCTCTCAAACGATGCGCAATAACGGGCTCATTGCGCTTCTCTTGTCTCTTCTCTCTGTTTTGGCCTATCTCTCAGTTCGATTCGAATGGCAATACGGTTTCGCTGCTCTCTTGGGCATCTTACACAACTTATTACTCACATTTGGCTTCATGGGACTCTTTCTTTTCCTTGATTATCCTATTCAGATTGACATCCAAGTCATTGGAGCCATCATGACTATTGTCGGATATTGCTTAAATGACACAATCATTGTATTTGACCGAATTCGAGAGGATCTTCAACAGTCAAGAGACAAAATGTTCAAAAGGGTCATTGAAGGGAGCATCGGAGCGACTTTAGGGCGAACCTGTATGACTTGTTTAACAACTTTGGCTGTTTTGCTTTGTCTACTTTTATTCGCTGGCCAATCTCTCTTTTCCTTCTCTCTGGTTATGACCACGGGCGTCGTTATTGGCCCTTTCTCTTCTTGTTTCGCTGCTATCGTACTGGAATGGCTCCAAGAAAAAGTCAGACCCCGTAAACAGAAAAGATAAACAACCTCACCCAACCTAGGAGAGGAAATTCACCTCGTCAGCAAATGGAAATCTGTTATTAACTCAAAAGAGAAGCCCCCGTTGAGGGGGCTCCGGACTCTTCCCTGATTAACCAGCTTTAAGGAGCCTCCTGCGGTTCCCTAAAACGTGTTCCCGTTGATACTTCTCGATATCCTTGATATGAATAACCCAAGACGAACCCTTGCGTTCAGCTCTGAGATG
>NZ_QQBG01000003.1 GCF_003339615.1 Candidatus Similichlamydia laticola | reverse complement strand
GAGACCAGACGCTCCGTCAAAGTAGTGGTAACTTGTGTTTGTGAGATAAATCCTTTGAGCAGAAAGATTAAGTAGTCTAGCTGTCTGCCCAACGGAATAATAACCCTTCGAGTTATCGAACAGCAATTTTCCGTTATACATACTCTTAGAACGAGAATACCTATCCCTTCGGTAAGCTGCTAAATCATCGAGGTCAATGGTCCAACGTGCAACTTTTTTATAGGCTTTCAGCTTTTTCTGCTTGATCGCTACATAAATGGCTTGACGGGTAACATTGTTGATTTTGGCAGCTTCTGTAATAGATACAGCCCTTCGATCCTCCCCATTGTTACCCTGAGACCGGTTAGAAGGGGTCCTGCTCTCCCTGTCTGCATCGTAATGAGCCCTTGAGCTTTGTGACCGGCTAGAAAAGCCTCTGCCCTCTCTCTCGTTATCGTGGGGTCTTGAGCTCTCACCTACATCATCCTTCATGTCTCGGGACATATTAAACTCCAGGAAGATCCAACATTCAAACTTTGAAGCCGCGATTATTATTAAAAGTTTCTACGTTTGTCAACTATTTAATTTGTTTAATTTTCATTTAAGATCCATCTAGACAGGACTCAATATCCACTATGACCTCCTTCCAGCAATCATTTTTGCTTCCCCTATTTTGCATCAGAACACGATCCTAGGAACAAGGACTCTATTGCATGAATGATTTTTCTAGATTAGTGGCACGATTTCGATTCTATTGCCGTGCCTTTATTTTTACTGTCTTTCCACTTGTTCTCTTTGGGTACAAATGGCCAGACCTATCCGAACAGGATGTCATGAAAAAGGTGGGGAGCTGTCTTCAACTGCATGCGACTTGGCATGAACTATCTCCAGAGTTAGTTGAGCGTACATTGACGACCTACTTTGGCTACCTTTCCCTTTCTGAAGACTTCTTTGATCAAAAGATACGTGAACAGTGGGGTACACCCAGCTCTTCGCTTATTGCTACCACCCTTGCCCAACTGCGAGAAGATCGCCTCACAAGCTTTTCTCAGTTAGTGGACTTGGCAAAACAAAAGCTACTGCAACTGAAAGAGGGAACAGAAGCTGAACAAACACAATTCCGAAAGATCCAGGCACAACATAAGAATTTAATTCACGGACTGTTGGCCGTTGGAGAAAACACAAGCATTGTCTGCACGCTCTTCCTGAAGGCATTTGTCTCTTCTCTGGACTCTCACTCGGAATACTTTACTCCTGACGAATTTGAACAATTTATGATCGAAGTCCAACAGGAAACTGTAGGTATTGGTGTCGTCTTAGAAGCTGTTCCTGACGGAGCACGCATCTTAGAAGTCATTGAAGGGGGACCGACACATTCGACAGGGCTTGTTTTAGAACAGGACATCATCACGCACGTCAATGAGAAAACCATCAAGGGATTACCCATCGACGAAATTGCTAAGTTACTCAAAGGAGCGGAAAACACTTCCGTAACGATTCGTATTCAAAGACACAAAGACTTCAATCTTGACGTCACTATTTCAAGAGGGAAAGTCGTTTTACAAAGAAAAAGACTAGAAGTCACACAACACGCTTTCGGTGATGGTGTCATTGCATTAATTGCCCTTCACTCTTTCTACGCAAGTCAAGATGATTCGTGTTCTGTTGAGCTCGCTAACACCATTCAGACCCTGAAAGCAGAATTAGGGGACAGTTTGAAAGCGATCGTACTTGATTTGCGTCGTAACTCGGGCGGCCTCCTCCGACAAGGCATTGAAGTTGCCAACCTTTTCCTTCGAGCAGGTGTAATCGTTTCGATTCGAGATAATAGTGAGGCCACGCAGCTTTTCCGCCACTTTGGCGAACAGACTATTTGGACAGGCCCTTTGTTTGTGCTTGTCAGTCGTGCTAGTGCTTCCTGTGCTGAGATCGTTGCCCAGTCTCTTCAAGACTACGGGAGGGCGCTAGTCATTGGAGACGATAAAACGTACGGTAAAGGATCTTTTCAAATGTTCATTTCAGAAGATCCCAAAATGGTACAGACACAAGGTGAAATTAAACTAACACGCGGTATGTATTACACAGCCTCGGGGAAGAGCCCTCAAGGCAAGGGTGTCCAACCCCATATTTTGGTTCCTGGACTCACGTCACAAGCTCCTATCGGGGAAGAGTTTAGCCGTTTTTTCCTCAAAGCAGACGATATACAGCCTAGCTTTGAAGATGGGCTCACAGACATCCCGATTGGGCTACGTCAAAGGATTCTTCCTCTCTATCGCCAAAATGCCCAACCGCTCTACACCCTTTCAGAAGAGGCCATCCGACGCATGCAAAAAAACTCTCAAGATCGTATCCTCACCAACCCTGGCTATCAGAAGGCACTGACAAAGTCAACGGAACAAGATGAATCTTTACGCATGTTCTTGTCCAATTCACCTTCTTGGAAAGAGTGTGATTTTCAATTAGTTGAATCGCTTAACGTTGTTAAAGATTATCTCTACATGGATGCAACCTCTTCCGGCGTGCCTATTTGGTTCCCTTCCAAGTAACTTCGTCGTCTTTGAGGATTGTGGCATGACCGTTCGTGTCCGTATTGCACCTTCTCCTACAGGAGAACCGCATGTAGGTACTGCTTACGTGGCTCTTTTCAATTGGCTTTTTGCGAAAAAGCACAACGGAACCTTTGTTTTGAGGATTGAGGATACAGATTTACAACGCTGTTCAAAGGAATGGGAAACAGCCATCTTTGACGCCCTACATTGGCTTCGTATGGACTGGGCAGAGGGACCTGATAAAGGGGGGCCTTACGGGCCTTACCGACAATCAGAACGAAAAGACCTCTACGTTCGACATGCCCTTCAGCTCCTTGAAGCAGGTAAAGCTTACAAATGTTTCGCTACACCTGAGGAATTGAATCTCATGCGGGCTCTTTGTTCGGGGGGAAGAAAGGGATATGACCGCCGCTACCGTTATTTGTCACAGGAGGAAATTGCTGAGAAAGAGGAAGCTGGAGAGCCCTACGTCATCCGTCTTAAAGTTCCATTAGAAGGAGAAGCCCGTTTTCAGGACGGTATTCGTGGAGAGATCACCTATCCCTGGTCGGATGTAGACGATCAAATCCTGCTCAAGTCAGACGGTATGCCAACTTACCATCTTGCCAATGTTGTCGATGACCATGACATGCGAATCTCTCATGTCTTGCGTGGAGATGAATGGGTCAGTTCGACGCCGAAACATCTTCTTCTGTACGAATACTTTGGATGGTGCCCCCCCCAATTCTGCCACCTGCCTCTTCTTCTTGATCAGGAGGGTAAAAAATTATCGAAAAGAAAAAATCCAACATCCATTTTCTTTTTCCGTGATTTGGGCATTCTTCCTAATTGCTTGATTAATTTTTTGTCTCTCATGGGCTATAGTCACCCCGAGGGTAGGGAGAT
>NZ_QQBG01000002.1 GCF_003339615.1 Candidatus Similichlamydia laticola | reverse complement strand
CGATTTAAGATGAACCCTGTTAGGGTAAATGTCCGAGTCTATTGTGAGAGATAGGGTAAGGTTTTAAATCTAGGTTATAACGGTAAACGTAACGCAGGAGAACATGCTCCATAGCGGCCTTGAAGGTCATTAAAAGGCCAAAGGCTAACCGATAGCGCAAAAGAACAGGGCCCAAAAGAGCAACAGCTCCTACCTGAACCTGTCCTAATTTGTAAGGAATCGTCACTAAGGCACAACCTGTCGTTTTAGGGCAGAGCTCAGTTAACTGTTCTCCAATCCAAAGAGAAATAGAGCTTCTTGCCTGAGCATAAGTCAAAATATCTCGTAACTTGCCCCCTTCTTCAAAAAGGTTGAAAGCACTGGCTAGGGTGTTCGTTTCACAGAAATCAGCTTTGCAAATGAGCTGAGACAGCCCAAAGTGTAAAATGGTTCCCTTCGAGCAGCGACTTTTGCTCAAAAGAAAGCGAACCGAAATTTCTTCGTATAAGAATTTAGCCAAATGTTCCCACTCTGGCTTTAGAACGCTCTCGGATTGCAAGGAATGAATCTTAGACCGCAAGTAACTCTCGATGGCTACCCAGTTCTCAGGAAGAGCCTCTTCTAAGACAATCATCTCGTGGCGAATAAACCCAAAATAGGTGATCACGATAACCGAAAGACGCCTGGCATCAATCTGAACAAGACGAATGTCTGTAATGAAATCTTGGTCGAACCTGGGAATAGATAGGGCAATGGCACAACCTGTAATCTTGACCATTTCGTGCATAGCTCTTTCAATCCAGGGAACAATGCCCCAAAGAGATTCCTGGTTTAATTCCGCTGTCAGTTCCCCCTCTAAAGCTTTCTGAAACCCTTGGATCAATTTTTGCTCTTCCAAGGGGAAGAGATCGAGTGAAAAACTGGTCCCCAGGTTCTGAAGAATCTCTTTGGCATAGACCGAAAGCCCCTGATTCGTGGGAAAGCGTCCTCCAGAAGCATGTTGCTGTTTCAGAAAGCCCAAAGACTCAAGATCAGCACAATAGTTGCGCAGGGTCGATGCACTCATCTCAGGGAAAAGAAGCTCTTTCAGCCGATTAGAGCCAATGGGTTGACCGTCCTTCAAGTACAGTTCAGTCAGGCCCAAGAGAACAAGCATAGCTCGATCATGCCGCTTTTTGCCTCTTTGAAAAGCAAAATGCCGATTAGAGATAACAGGAATTCGATACGAGTCGGCTCTGGGCATAGAAACCTTTGATCTCATATTGATCAACCACTTCAGTCCTAGGATAGGAGAAGTGGAATTCTAGAACAATCTAAAATTTAGCAGATTTGATAGTAGAGTGCTAAGTTTTGAGCAGCTTGGGCCTTTGGTGAGATTGCAAAACATTTTTTATTTAATTAGCATGGACCCAGAGGAGTTATTTGTATGGGCAGAACAATTTTGCTGCTGGAATCCAAGGCGTGACGTGCGTTGTTTCTGTGTAACGCGGTTACGCCTTTCGCCTTAAGATTTATTGCAATGACCTGGAAAACCTAACCGTTACCGTATCTGTCGAATTGCAAACCATTCTTCCGTACTGGGTTGATTCTTTGGGCGACTTTTATGAGGAAGAGATCACGAGCTGATACTGGGCCTTCTTTGTTTTTCCGTCAGGTGACTGTACAGGGAAGAGCGGAGAATAAGCATGTAAACCCTAGGGTGGTACGCAAGCTTTTTTTTCTAATGAGACAGGGGAAGACTTTGCCCTTTTCCTTGACCCGTAAGGTGATAGGAATTGCTGCAAAGGGTAGGTGTCCTCCCGTGAAGCGGGTACTGCATCATCTTTTTTTAAGTCAGTTGCATCGTAGGAAAAAGGGAGAGGAAGATCCTTTTGAATTTGTAGAAAATGAGCCAGTTTTTTTTCCGGAAGAAGAAAGAAACCCTTTAAGGGGCCTTGTCCAATCGAGTACGCCACATCTTCACGAAATCTGGAAAGAGAGTTTCTCTCGAATGGCCCCTCTGCGTGAAGAGGTCGTCACGGCTTTAAAAACATCGATTCAAGTTCCTATCTCTGCTGTATCACTTTTCACCTTGAACTGGTTCCGCAATTACGCTTCAAAGGCTAGAGCAGGGGGGCTCAATACGCGACAGCTTTTTGATGTTATTCAGGCCCAGTTAGCCAAACAGTTTGACATGCGGACTCCTACCATTGTGCGTAGTCTCGCTAGAAAGATTTTAGATCGAGTTTGTTCTCACTTGGGGGCTGTCTTTTTTGAGGAAAAGACCCTTTCGTTTCAAGCCCTTGATCAAAGTGTGCAGACCTTTGTGGTCAATGTCTCCTCTTTCGTTCCGATCCGTGAACTTCTCTGGCTTGATGACCTCGAAGAGGATGTGTTTTTGTGTGCTGAGTCTTGTGAAATTAAGCTCAAGCATGGCGACCCCGTTGTACGCACCTTTTTTCTCCATATTACATCTAGTCTTCTGCGCAGTTTGAAAATCTCTTGGTCTGTTGAGGAGTTGACACACGGGACTCTCTGTCTCTTCCAAGCCTTGGTTGAGGAGGAAATTGAATCTCGACTGAGAAAACGATCGGAAGGTCGATTTTTAAAAATTTCTAAACAGCTTCTTCAGCAAGTTGCAGAAAGTCAGATTCGTCCTTGGATGAGGAGACAGGCCACTCATGTCAGTCAATTTCTTCTTGATTTGAGTGTTTGGATTAAGGAACACCTTTCCCGTGAAGCCGTCCAAAAGGATTCTTCTAAGGCTTCTCTAGTTTACTTTATCGAAGAACGTCTAGGACGTTCGAATCAATCCCTCAAAGGCCGGCAACTTGCCTATAGCCTGTTTGTTTATCTTCTCCAAGTGCGTTTTTGGGCAGATGGGGAGCTATCGCACATTGAGAAAACAGAATACGGGATTCTCTTCTTTCTTCTTTCTTCTCATTTACCAGGGGATATTGAAGCAGATTGGCTTATGCATATTTGGGTTAAGGAAATGATTCTTTCCTTGGATCCCATGATGCATTTGGCGTGTGCTATTCGTGACTTTGCTGAGCAATCTCCGGTTCCAGATGGAAAAATGTCTCCTCAGCTTTGCCAAGGGATTCTGTATCTGGCTCTTGGGTATGGCATCTTCCATGGAAAAGAGTCTTTTAGAGCCCAACTTTTGTCCGACACGATGCGCTTGACTCGAGCCATTCGATCTTTGCCTTTTCAGGCCAGAGATCCCTTTGCCTTCGGACCATTGGATGGGCGCTCTCGTGTCATTTCTGTTATGCATTCCTTGGTCGAAGCTTTGATTCTTTTCTTTCAGGACAGTCATTTTGAAAGTATGCGATTTTGTTTGGAGGAGCCCAGTCTACATGAGGAGACGTCTCCAAGGTTGACGTCTCTTCTTTCCGATTGGATAGGACATTTCCCGGGATCCTTGGCCTGGGAGGCTCTCCTTTCCTACTATAGGCTAGGGCGTCTGCTCTATGGGAATGAAATTAAGGAAGACATGGTTCAGTTGGCTCTTCCGAGCCAGACTATGATCCAATGTAACAAAAATGGAGCCCCTTTTTTTGCAAACTAGATAAGAAGCGTTCTTTTCAAAGAATTTTTATTGTCACATTAGGAGCGGCTCCTCTAATTTGGGCTTGTGGGGATTTTCCCTTTTGAATTCTTAGATCGAGACGAATCGAAGTGATTCGATTTCTCAATGAGACCTTTTATCCCCTTGTCCAACTGAGAACACTCGGGCGACTTGTCTGTCGTGCAGGTTTTGTATAGAGGACTGTTCGCATCTCTGCCTTAAGCCTTAAGGGAAACAATGCTTTGGAGTCAAAGAGAGTGTCGTCTGCTCTGTTGAAAATGGAAACATATACGGACGGAAGTTTTCGAATTAGTTTCGATGCGGCTTGTCAGAGAACGGTTTTGGAAGACCTTTTGGACCATTGTGCTCGTGATTTTTCCAGGCAATTTATGGGGGAGTGCAATTCAAAGTGGATTATGAAGGCTCTTCATCAATATTTCTATCAGCGCTTTTCTGATGAGCTGTCTTCGCAATGCTTTTTTGATCGCAAAGAAAGAATCGTTCGCTACCTCTTAGGCCATTTGGAAGAATCTATTGAGGTCATGGGCCTTCTCCCTTGGATCAAGGGCAGAATGACGTTTTGGTCTTTTGTGCATGATTCAGTCCATCATAATCGGAGGATGAGTCGAGAGAAGATGCTGTGTCATCTCGATGGTTTTCTTCTATCTAGGGATATTGAATATCTAGTCAGTTTGGACCTGCTGCCCCCAGAGGAGTGCCATCGACTACGTTGGGATTTATTCGATAAGAGAACGCATCCCATGGGATGGTCGAGGAAGGAACTTCTTCTCTCAGAATGTCTTTTCTCTCCGGAAACCATTTTGCTCAATCGTTTACATATCGTTCGTCTAAGAGAGGGCATCCATTTGCGAGTTTGGTATCTCCGGGACGGTAAAACCGGGGATTATCTACAAAAACAGGTTGCTGTCGACTTATCTGATGAAAAATTAAAAGATTTTGTTATAGGTGTTGTCAGTGACATCTTGCCGCAGATGCACTTTCAGACGCTAGGTTACTGTGAATGGGAGCATATTGTGACCGTTCTCTTGAAGACGGTCTTATTTGAAGCCCTTCAAGAGGCATCTGTTCCGAAGGATATGTCGATTGCCTGTGAGCGATTGAGATGTACGATCAACCAATTGGCTTGTCGTTTCGTTTCAAAGATGAAGTGGTGGATTGAGCTGCTTATTTTGGCTAACGGTTTTCTCTCGAGTTGTTGTATGGCCCAAAAGCCTCTCGATCTCACTACCTTAGCTCAACTTGTTTCTGGGCATGCTGTTTTTCAAGGAGAAGTAGAGACGGCAGGTCAATCTGTTTTGTTGATTTGGTGCCTACGTTCTCGTCCTGTTTCTCTTTATCAGGCAGCTTGTGCTCGAGCACAGGTAGAGGAGATCATCAAGAACGGAGAATGGTTAAGGGCTCTAAAAGCATGATTCGCCTTCAGAATCGTTAACTTGCCCCTTGTTCTGAAGCTTGTTTACAATAACAATTAAGTTAAACACCCTCGGAGCGAAAAATGGACAACTTTAACGAGTTTGGTGGCAATCCTTACAAGCGATTTCGGGAGAAAGAGCCTGAAGAGAAAAAGCAAGAGCGTCCTGAGCTCCCTGATGCTTTTGATGCTTTACTCAATAATTTCTTGAGTCAAAGCGGTGCGGATGAGAAATCGATTGGCTCGCTCAAAAAATTGTTAGGTGAGTTAGGAAGTGATAATGAGCTGAAGGAAGTGCTCAAAGCCTCTTCGAAAGGAAGTGACTTTTCTAACGTTTACAAGGCTGCTCAAAAGCTTACAGCAAAGATTTCGTCCTATTCCAAGAAGGATGAGTTCAAGGAGGCCATGGCTTCTCTTGACCGAGAGAAGATGCCCCAGCTGCAAGATGTCATTGATTCACAAAAGACTATGTTTGCCGATTATTTTGGCAAAGTCATGGAATCGGCTCCTGAATCAGCGGATTTTTCTCCAGAAGAGTTGCAAGGGGAAATTGTTCAGGGGGTCAATCAGCTTTTTGATGAGATGGCCGTAAAGATTCAGGGTCAAAACGAGGCGATTCAAGCGTATCGTGATAAGATGACCGAGGGTGGGACAAACGGCTTAGATGCTTCCAGTCCAGACTTTGAGAAAAATCTTGAAGGCTTGATGAAGAGTATTGAGAATGACGAAGGGTATAAAGATCTTCAGACTCGTATTGAAGGTTTCGTTAATTCTATTTATGAAAAGATGATTCCTGATCCAAAGGTGCGTGGACAAATGCATCTTTATGGAAAAGTCGATCGTGTTTCTCGCGTGACAAACCGTTTAGGTCTCGTTCCAGATGAGGAGCAGAAAAGAAGAGAAAAGGAGAAAAAGGACTCGCCAGATGGTGGAATGTTTTTGAACCAAAGGCGTGTCTAATTCAGGTGAGGTGAAGATGGAGGATCCGTTCCTCGCTCAAGAAGCTTTTTTACAATTACGTAAGATACCTCGCGTGGATTTGCGGCAAGCCGATCTGACAGAGCGTTTGCAATGTTTCCATTGCAAAGCATTGGGGTGGACTTTGCTGTTTGGATTGACACATGTCGATGAAAAGATTTGTGAGGCTCTGTGGTCTTTAGCAGAGCGCTTTGATCTCTTTTCTTTTTTTCAGCGTGTCAAGAACGGGGAGAAGGTGAATTCTCTTCAAAATCTCCCCTCCGAGAATCGGTCAGTGCTCCATTTAGCTATGCGTTCCTTTTTGACCGCAGAACAATCTTCTGTGGAAAAGGTTCGTTTAGAAGCTATGGAACAGCGGGAACGTATTGCACAGTTTGTAGAAGATATTTCCTGGTTGTATTTAGTCGTCATCGGTATTGGTGGCTCCCATTTGGGTCTTGAGGCTTTGTATCTGGCTTGTTCTTCTTGTTCTGCTCCTTTACGAAAGGTACGTTTCCTTTCTTCCTGTGACCCGAGAGAGGTTCAAGATGTTCTTCGGGAACTTGATCTTCGTCATACTTGTGTAGCAGTCATTTCTAAGTCGGGTAAGACTGTTGAGGTCCTCGAAAATGATTTGAGTTTAAGAGCCCTTTTTACAGAACAACATCTGCCTCCAAAGGATCATTTTATTTCGGTGACTGTCAAAGGAAGTCCCCTAGACGATCCCAATCGTTTTAGGCACTGTTTTTATTTTGATGAAGCCATTGGAGGTCGTTTTTGTGCCTCTGCAGCGCCTGGAGCTTTGGTCATTGCTTTTGCCTTTGGCATGTCTGTTTTTATACGATTTTTGTCTGGTGCGGGGGCGATGGATGAAGTAGCTGCTTTGTCAGAACGAGGTTGTAATATTCCTCTTTGGATGGCCCTCCTCGGAATATGGCATCGTAATGTTTTGAACTTGCCTTCCAAGGCCATCTTGCCTTACTCGTATGGACTGAGGCGTTTTCCAGCTCACCTCCAGCAGCTAGAGATGGAATCGAACGGAAAGTCGGTCGATTGTTCTGGACATTTTCTTCCCTACGGAACTGCTCCCCTTATTTGGGGTGAGCCAGGGACTAATTTTCAACACTCTTTTGGTCAGTGGCTTCATCAGTCTACTGATGAAGCTCCTGTTGAATTCATTTGCTTTCGAGGGATGAAACAGTCTTCCGAGAGACTTCTTCTCGCTAATCTTTTTGGACAAGCTCTTGCTCTGGCAAAGGGACGTCCTCACGCTAATCCTAATCGTTGCTTTTCGGGCAACCGTCCTTCTACTCTTCTTCTAGGTGAGGAGATGTCATTTGAAAATCTAGGGGCACTCTGGTCTCTTTATGAGAATCGTGTCCTCTTTCAAGGCAAGCTTTGGCAAATTAACTCTTTTGATCAAGAAGGGGTTCAATTTGGCAAAGAATTGGCTTCTCAGCTTCTTTCCGAAAGCAGTGCTCTAGAGCAATTTTGGAGTAGAAATTTTTTTTCTAAGTGAACCTCCACCATTGGAAGACTCGAACCAGAAAATCATTCCAACGGTCTGTATCATCTTCTCTATAGGGCAGAGCGAGGGGGATGTTTCGATTGGTTCGATGTTTAGCTTGAATAGGTCTTTTCTTGCTTAGCAGCAGGGGATAATGAGGAGAAAACTGCCGGAACACCGTGTGCACCAGGCGTGCAACCGTGCGCTGTTTCAACACCAAAAGAGAGCGAAAAGAGACAAGAGGGCTAACGCGTAATTGCCAGAAAGGATGTTTCTCTTCCACAAGATGACCAGCCGTTGGATTTCCTCTGAACCCAGACATGGCGGTTCTTGTTTTTCTGGTGAAGTAAAATCAGTCGTTTTCCAATTTAGAAACCTTCTTTTTTACTTTAGCTAGTCGGTGTCGGTCCAGAACATAGGTCGCAGAGAACCAACTCCCTATCACAAAGCAGTTCAAAATACCTAAGGGTCCTGTACAAGCATCAATGGAGCCCAGAAGCCCCAATAAGAAAGTGATCGAAACAGAGGCAAAGGCCTTTCCTGTTCGCGCTGCAATACCGTCTATGACGGCTTTGCCACGTACACGCATGCTCTTACCAAGCTCTATAAGGGCAAGATCTTTGTTAATGTCAAAAAGAGAAGACTTGAAGGATCGCACGAGACAGTTTTGGGCTGTACCAAAAAGGACAGTAGCTTCGAGAGGAGAGAGGCCAAACCAAGCTGTTGAGTGTGCTGTTTGCTCAGGAAAGAAGAGAAAAAGAAAAAAGAAGAAAGAGGTGATTAGGGAAATACAAGGCGTGATTAAAGCTGTTGAAAACCAGCTTAAATTTCTCAATAAGTTCCCAGAGAGAAAAAAGGAAGAGAGGGAGGCAATAACACTTGTGATGATGGCCAAACGATGCATATAAGAAGAAAAATTAATCGGGTCAGAAAACAGCTTGTAGACTTGAGTGCTCAGTAACATTTCCGTTGTATTCAAGAGAAAGTTGAAGGCAAAAGTAATACAACTTAAGCAAAGTATAGTACGACTAGTGACTAAAAGATGTCCCTCTTTCCAGAGCGAGATCTTGGGAGTGACTTCTTGCGCTTGACACTTCACTGTTTCTATCTTTGAAGAGATATAGAGAAACAGGGCAAAGATTCCTAGTCCAGCAAGTAGAACGACCAATAATGTCTTAATCAAAGCTTGGTCCCAGGCCGTTTCTCCCATCGGGAAACAAGGGTTATAGGGTGCTCGTGCAAAGTGTAGTCCAATATGCCCTGACAAGATTCCTGCTGTATTCAGTCCTGTTCTCAAAATAGGATAAAGACGTTTCGCTTGATCGACGGAAACCACTTCGTTCAAGAATCCCCAAAAGCAAACATTCAAGATAATGACACTCCACAACTCACTAATCAGATAGAAAAGTGTAAAGGTCCAATGGCGAATGAGGATGGGGATAGCCTGAAAACCTTCCGGAAGAAGAGGTTCAAGCCAGTTTGCAAGTCCGTGGAAAAGCAGCGCCTTTCGATAGGGATAGAGAATAAAAGTGAAAAGAGAATAAAACCCTAGAAAAGAAGAGAGAATAATAAGAAAAGCACGACGAGAGCCGGTTCGAATAGATAAAAGAGCAAAAAGATAGGAAGAAAGACAGGTGATAGGCAGGAGAGCCCAAGTTTTGATAAAGGGGATGGCTGTCGCTCCCGCCGAAGTAATGACAAGTGTGTCCTTGACGCTCTTTAAAGCATAGTAATTAAAAGCGATCAGGAAAAGCACACCGAGCAAGGGAAGAACAATTCCGACTTCCTCCCTTTGGATAGGCCAAAATCTTAATCTTAGCCATTTTAAGGCACGTCGACCATACGAGCTAATCGACACAACACAGACTAGACAGGCTATACTGGCAAACTTCCAAAACAAAACGTTTTAGCTCCAAAAAGAGCGAAATCCCCCCGATTTTAGAGGTGTACTTCTTTTTTTGTCACTTTTTTGCCCCCTTTTCCTGATGAATAAAAAGGGTGCTCAGACGCGATGTGACACCAATCCAAGCAACCGAGATGCCTGTACAGAGGAGGTGCATGAAGAGAATACTATCGATTAAGTTCCCGCCTAAGCTCATGAGCGAAATACTTAATACAGAAGAGGTAATTCTTCCCGCTCTCGAGACGAGGCCATCAATAAATGTCTTAGCTTGAATACGTTCCTCTTTGCCTAAGGGGAGATAACTGAGCTCCTTAATCAGGTCAAACAGAACGTATCTGAAAATTCTAGAAATACAAATGGCGACATCACCTGTTAAAACAGTTAATTGTAGCGGGGACATTTTAACCATTTGAGCAGCAGGGCTGATGATCTTTGGAAAGGTGGCCGAGAAAAAGAAAACGAATACAGTGAGGGACACAACAAGGGGAGTAAGAAGAAAACTGATGTTCCAGGGTAGAAAGCGGATCACTTCATTAGAGAAGGCAAAGCACGATAGGGTTGTAAAGAATGCCATCCACGTCATGACTTGCGAGACATGAAGGGAAAAGGCACCGCTTGAGACATCATGCAGCTCACGAATATGTTCCTTCCAGAAAAGTTCAAGCGTGCTTGACAAGATATTAAAGGAAAAAACACTCATGGCAAGATACAAGGTGTAAGGTCGAGTCAAAACTTGCAGAAAATGTTGGGAAAAAGAAAGAGGATCCCCCTCTTTGCGCTCTGTCCGCTTTTTCCAGTAAGAAAGAGGCAAAGTTTTGATAAGAATTAAAGAAATGAAACCACTGATTAAGACGGAAACAAGGGCTAGCTTAAAACCTTGTTCCCAACGAGTTGTTCCTAGACAAGGAAAAGAAACATTTTGGTTGAAAAGAAAGTGGACGCTTAGGGAACTGGCTAATACTCCCGAGATGCTGAGAGCAAAGTTTAAGGGAACATAGATCCGCTTGGCGTCACTTATGGGGACCATATCGTTCACAAACCCCCAAAGAGTGACTTGAATCACTAAAGATCCCCACAGTTCCGCAATCACGTAGAAGACTGAGACATGCCAATGTCGGATCATAAGGATCATGCCGTTCAGTCCCGAAAAATGAAAGCCTTCCAGAAAATCAGCTAGAAAATGGCAGTTTAAGCTCGCTCTGTTGGGATAAATCCAAAGGAAAAAAAAGAGAAAATACCCCAAAAAAGAGCCGAGCGAGAGCATTAGCGTTGTCTTCTCCTCAAGCCACCTTTCTGAAGCAGAGATCAGATAAACAGCAAGAAACGAAAGGGGGAAAAGAATCCATCCCTTGATGAAAGGGACAACCTCCATCCCCCCTTTTGTGGTATCAAGAATGAGGTTGTCCTTGATTTGCCTCAAGAGGTGGTAGCTGAAAGCCGCAAAAAAGAAAACGGCCATCAGACCCAGAACAGGAACTAACTCTCGGCGGTGTATTGGCCAAAAGATAGACCGAAATTTTCCAAACTTTCTGTCAACCATGGAGACTAAAAACCCAGGGGGGACCCCAGAAGAAAAGGATAAATCCCAACATTGATTAACATATCTTTTCCAAGGTGCTTCTCTCAAGTGGGGTTGCAGATTCTAAACGGAGTGGACATTTTCTCCAAGGAACACTACTCTCCAATACACATTTCCAAAGCTCGAATCCCTGGGAGAGAGCCTTCTTGAAAAAAGGTAAGGCTCGCTCCTCCACCGCTAAGGAAGTGTTCAATTTTATTGGCTACTCCTGCTTTATGTGCTGCAAAAATTGTATCCCCGCCAGCGATAAAGGTCTGGGCTTGTGTGTTGGCTAGGCAACGCGCTATCTCTAATGTCCCCTTGGAAAACTCTTTTTGTTCAAACTGTCCTGCTGGTCCGTTCCAAAAGATAGTCTTTTGGTCCTTCAATCGATTTTGAATTATCGTGATAGACTGCGGGCCAAGATCGAGAAAGTTATCAGTTGGTCCGATTTGAGAGGCTTGTACTATTTTAAGAGCATCTCCTTCTTGAACTATTCCATCTACAGGGAGAATGAGACTAGGGAAACCTTCAATAATAGATAAAACGTCATTCAGGAGAGGGGCATCTTCCTCAGAGAGAGAAGACGTATTATGTAGAATATGCAAGAAGGCATTCGCAGTTTGCCCGACCAAAATGATCTCGTCTGCCCACTCTTTCAGGCTTTTGATCAATGGAATCTTCGTTTTAAGTTTGGCTCCTCCCACTATGGCACAACGTGGTCGTAGCGGAGACTCTTTCAGACAGTGAAGAGATTCTAGTTCTTTCAAAAAGAGAGGTCCGATTCCACAACAACCGACAAAGTAGGTAGGGAGAGAGACGATAGAGGCGTGTTTTCGATGGGAACAACTCAGCGCCTCGTTGAGAAAGAGATCCCCGAGACAGCTTAAGGACTTAGCGAAAAGCAGATCGTTCTTTTCCTCCCCAGGATGCAGCCTTAAATTGTCCAAGAGGACAAGAGGTGCTTGGGGAACGGTCTGCAGTTGTTCTTCCAGGCTATCCCTGTGTGGCACGAAGACAACAGGTAAGTCAAGCTCCTCCTGTAGTCGATCGGCACATTTCTTAAGCTGAGCACCTTCCTTGAGAGCGAGGTGGCTGATTAAGACAAGGGAACAGTGATTTTCGAGGAAAAAACGAAGAGAGGGCAAAAGTGCGCGAAGACGAAAATCGTTGGAAATGTCCCCATTTGCGGAAAAGGGCACATTACAATCCACACGCATGAGAATGCGTCTCCCTTTCCAGTTAAGCGAGGAGTAGGGGAGAAGATCGAATTGAGGAGGCATGACGACACCTTGGAGGACTGTTTAACTTAATAACTCCAGCAAGGAGGTGTGGTACTCACAGGAGTGAAGCTGGGCTTTTTGTGCATCGGTCAAGGGAACTGTCGGGACTAAGATCGAGCGTAAACCAGCACTTTGGGCCGCGAGACAGCCAACAAAAGAGTCCTCTAGGGCATAAGCCTGATCAGGACTGGACTCTCCTTTTTCGAGGGCAAGTTGGTAAAGAGAAGGGTCAGGTTTGGCATGTACAACGTCATCACGTGTACAGACAAAAGAAAAAAAAGAAAGCAAATTCATGTATTCTAAGATAGCCATGGCCACATTTCTCAAGTTAGATGTGGCAATTCCACATGCCTTTCCTTTGCCTTTTAATTGAATGAGCAACTCTCTTGCTCCGGGCATGATTTTTATTTCTGTTAGATCTTCGTCGACGCTCATACGCTTGAAGGCTTCAAAAAAAGCTTCAAAGGGGAAGGAGGCTCCATAAATTTTGGGAAGAACGTGTTCCCATTGGTCAGTAGAAAGTCCTACAATCGGATCAATAGGATAGAGTTTAGGATCACAGCCAAGCTCGAGAAGTGCTTGGTTCCAGGATCGTTTTGTTGATCGTTCGGTATTGACCAAAGTACCATCCAGGTCAAAGATGCAGAGTTGGATTTCTGCTGAGTGAAGAGGCGCCATGTTTCTTCCTAATGATCTTAATTTCTGACGTCGTTTCGTCTTCGTTGCAATTCCTTTGATAAAGAGTAATGCAGATCAAGATCAAATTTTTTTTTAGTTGCCCATTTGAGATAAGAGAGGGGCAACTGGCGAATCGCAAAGCCCCGATATTCTCCAAGAGGCATGAATTTCATTTCAATGGGCTTATCTAGGAGAGTTTGGACTGTTTCCAGGTAAGTGAAGCCTTGAACTAAACGTTGAAATAAAGAGATTGTGCTACGAACGTCACTCATAGCTCGATGGTGGCATTCTAGTGGTATACCAAAATGTTGGCAAAGAGCATCCAAGGATAGAAGTGGACACTTTCCGTAGGATCGGGCAAGGCGTAATGTGTCGATAAGCAAAGGTGTCCCTTGCCAATCTAATCCGGAGCGTTCTGCTTCTTTCCGAATCAGCTCTAAATCGAAAGAGATAGAGTGTCCTACTACGGCACCTCGCTCAAGAAGAGAGAAAATCTGGGGAGCTACCTCAAGAAAGATGGGTTGCCCCTTAACCATTTCATTTCGAATGAGGTGAATTTTTTCAGAAGCTGAAGGGATAGGGCACCCAGGGTCAAGAAGTGTCGTGTACTCTTCTTCTATTTGTCCGTTTTTGAAGACTGCTAAGGCGATTTCAATGATGCGATCTTGTTCTAGGTTTAGGCCGGTTGCCTCACAGTCAATGCAAACAAAGGTCGTTTCTTCAATGCGTTGCATGCAGCACCTCGGAAAGGGTTTGTCCAATTGCTTGCCGAAGACGTTTCCAAGAAGAAGCATCCTTGATGCTGCAAGGCAGAATAGATGCCTTGGGAATATCCAAGGAAAGCCAGATTGTGTCCCATTGTTTCCTCTCTCGTTGTGTCGATCGATCACATTTTGTTAAAGCCAAGAGAAAGGGAATTTGTTTGGCTTGAAGCCAGTGCAAAGAGGCCAGATCTTGCTCCTTGGGTCCCACTTTACTATCGATCAGCAGTAAGAAAATACGAGTGGGATCGTCCGTATCAAGATAGCGATTCCACGCGCGTGTCCATTTTTCTTTCTGCTTTAGAGGAGCTTTAGTGAAACCGTATCCTGGGGTATCGATCAAGAGGGTAGAATGGCCCAAAGTAAAAACCGAAAAGGCTTGAGAACTACCAGGAGTTTTTGATGAGCGTACAAGTTGCTGTCCACATAGCCGGTTGAGCAGGGTCGATTTGCCCACGTTAGAGCGTCCTAAAAGGACAATTTTCGGTTTTTTCAAATGCCGTGTCAGCCGCTCGTCCTCTAGAGGAGAGAGGGTGTCACAGACCTTTCTAATCTCGCCAAATAGGGAACTCAAGTTGTACATATCTGAGCTGTATCAATTCGAAGAGAGCGGACACTAGCATTGACAACAGACCAATGCAGGACAGTCGCTTCCTGTTTCAATTGCTGTAAGAGGTCTGTGGTCGGCCATTCTACACATTTTAGTCCTGGGGAGAACAAGAATTCTTCCAGGGAGTCTGTTCGTTCTTGCCGTTTTTGCAGACGAAAGAGATCAAAGTGAAAAAGAGTTCCTCTTGATGTTTCGTGCAAATTAAGCAAGGTAAAGGTAGGGCTGTGTGCAGTCTCAACGCCTACGTGTGCTGCCAGGGATCGGACAAATGTCGTTTTCCCGCTCCCCATGTCTCCTACCAGGAGGATCCAGAAAGGAGAATTCCATTTTTCAGGGAGATAGCTTAGAAAAAGGGACGTTAAATCAGTAAGCTGCTGTAGCTCGAAGCAGCATATGACGGAGGAAGGGCTTAGTGACGTCACGGAAAGAGTTGTAGATAACTCCTGAAAGAAGCCAGGTAGCAGGCTCACTCTTTTTCCTGGCCTTCTTGCTCTTCTTCTATCCAAAGGGAGACGAAACTCTTGAGCTCCGGATCTTCAGCTAAAGCCTCTACAAAGTCAGAAACAGCCTGCTCGCTAATGTGGGCTTGTAAGAAGGTCATCAAATCGGCGTGGATGGTAAACCTCGTCTGATTTTGCACTTCGAATAAAGAGATCGGCTTGAGATAGCTATTCTTGAATTCTTCCAGAAGGGTCTCAAGTGAGTGGTACAGCTTGTTATTGGTTTGACTAGAAAAAACTTTTTTCACGATCGAGCGCTTATTGGGCGTGATGTACCCCTTGATAACCTCCGGATCGTCCGATACAAAGAAACGTTTGGCACGGACTCCACCTACACGATCTGAATTTTGTGGGCACTTAGCCACCCAATCATAAATAGCGTCTTGTGGGTTGGGGTGCGTATTATCTCCAAAAACTTTTCCACTGTAAGGGCAAACATAAATCTTTTTTGTTTTTGAATTAACACTTCCCTTTTCGTAGGTAATCTTAACCTCAGGTTCGCGCCAGACCTTGCTCTCCTGCTGAAGCAGTTCAATGGCACTTTCACTACTTTTGTAGATCGTTTTTGTCCCAGGGAAAAGAACGGGTCTGACGTCGTGCAATTTTTCGACGTAACGCAGGTACACGCTCAAGAGGTCTGTCCGCTTGTTTTTCTTGAGGAAATTTTTCAACTCTTTTAGCATCTCGGCCGAAAGGGCGTTCCCTGAAGGCATGCACAATCCCCGGGTTGTAATGAATGTTTTTTGCAAAGAAACTTTGATTCCCTTCAACAGGGTATCGTCTGTTTGAGTTTCCCGGCGAGATCTTTTTCTCTCCTCTTCTGTCCTCAAAGCTAGTGATTGGTTCTTTTCGTGAGTATTGCTGTTGATTTAGCGTGTGCGGTTCGTTCTGCCGTTCTTCAGGCCTGTCCTGAGCTAGAAGGTCAAATCGGTCTCCCCGCCTTGAGTCGTTGTCGTCTCGAGTCAGGGGGAGATTTTCAGTGCAACGATGTCATGAAGTGGTCCAAGCTCTTGGACCGCTCTCCTGCAGTTTTTGCTGCAGAATTGGCCCCTGAATTAAGACAGATTCCTTTTGTAGAAGAGATCTCCGTCAGTGGACCTGGTTTTTTAAATATAAGATGTCGTTCAAGTTGGTTAGTAGAAGGCCTAAGAAAGGTACTCGAACCTAATCTACTTTTTCAGAGCAAAAAAGTTCTTCTCGATTTTTCGAGCCCTAATGTAGCCAAAGAGATGCACGTAGGCCACCTTCGCTCGACTATTTTGGGTGAGTGTCTAGCCCGTCTCTTTCGGTTTCTGGGCGCAGAAGTCATAAAGTTGAATCATTTGGGTGATTGGGGAACGCAATTTGGCATGATTTTGGCGTTCTTATGTGATCATCCTATCCCTTTACATGACTTGGATTTGACACAAGTCTGTTCTATATATCGACAGGCTAAACAGCAGTTTGATGCAGATCCTTCTTTCAAAAAGAGAGCGCACCAACAGGTTGTCTCTCTTCAAAAAGGGGAAAAGGCGGCTTGGACAACTTGGAAACGGCTTTGTGACTTATCCGAGGAGAGCTACAGTAAAATCTATTCTTTGTTGGGCATTGAAAATTTAATCTCTCGAGGGGAGTCATTTTATTGTGATCAGCTACAAGAGATGGTAGCAGACCTGAGAGAGGCTGGTCATGTTGATCTGTCGGACGGAGCTTCTTGCATTTTTGTAGAGGGGCATGAGATGCCCTATATGATCCAAAAATCGGACGGAGGGTTTAACTACGATACGACTGACCTGGCGGCTCTCCGCTACCGTGTTGAGGTTGAGAAGGGTGACATTTTAGTTTACGTGACCGATTTAGGGCAGAAGCTCCATTTTCAGTTACTTGAATCTGTTGCTCGAAAAGTAAACTATTTACCTGCCTCTGTTTCTTTTGTCCATGTCCCCTTCGGTTTGGTTTTGGGAGAAGATGGCAAAAAGTTCAGAACAAGAAGTGGAAGCGTAGAGCCTTTGACTGGCTTACTGTCTGAAGCGATCCAAAGAGCTGGTGACCTTTTGGTTGAAAAAGGCTGGGACCGAGAAGATTCAGATTTTTCTAAAGCAGCTGAGATTTTGGGGATAGGTTCGGTTAAGTTCTTGGACCTGATCAATCATCGTATCCACGATTACCGTTTTTCTTATGACAAGATGTTGCAATTTGAGGGAAAGACGGCTCCCTTCCTTTTTTACGCTCGTGTCCGTGCTTTGAGTATTTTGAGAAGGACTAAAAGGGAAGAAGAGCACCCTTCCTTGGACGATCTTGAAGGGGAAGAGGAGCGGGCTCTTGCTCTTTGTCTGTTAGAGTTCCCAGACAGTGTTGAAAGAGCTTTGCAGTGTAAAACTCCGCATCTTTTGGCGGAGTACGCGTATCAGTTGGCTAAGCAATTTCATTCCTTTTTCCGTGACTGTCGAGTGGAGGGCTCTCCTCGAGAAAGGCCTAGATCTGCCCTCTGTGCCAAAACAGCACAGGTTTTGGGCAAGTCTCTGGAGCTCTTGGGAATTGGTTTATTGGATCGTATGTAAAGGAAGAGAATCTTTTAGTATCATTTCCTTGTGAGGCCTATGAGGAATTTCTCTCACGTACTTGGGCACTCCATATCCAGGCAAAAGCTTTTGGAGCTCTTCCATGATCTCGAGTCCTTTGTGAATCGGGACATTGAAGTGACTTGATCCAGCCACAGGATCGAGTTGAAAGAGGTAGTAGGGCAAGAGTCCATGATTGACTAGTTGGGTAAAAAGAATGTGTAGGGTCTCAACAGAGTCGTTTACTCTCCTCAAAAGAACGGTTTGTGTTCCTACGGGAATACCAAGCTGTTGTATTCCTCGAATAGCTTCAAAAAGATCATCTCCCAGTTCGTGCGGGTGATTAATATGTAAGAAAAACCAGAACTGAAAACGTGATTGCCAGAAACGTAAGAGGACAAGAAATTCATCGTGGATGCGTTCTGGAATTCCAATAGGAAATCGAGAGTGGAAACGAATGCGACGGATATGAGGGATCAAATCGAGTTGCTCCAGAACGGTATGGAGAGAAGCCTCGGATAGAGAAAGGGGATCACCTCCGCTCAAAATCACTTCTTCGATAGAAGAATCTTGGCGGATGTATTCCAGTTCTCTAAATAGGCCTTGCCCAAGAGGAACGTAGTCGAAGTGGTTTCTGAAACAGTACCGACAATGCATAGCGCATGTTCCGGTGAGAAGCAGTAGAACACGCCCATTGTATTTGTGTAGAAGCTTGGGTGTCTTTTGAAACGATTTTTCTTGTAGAGGATCCGTAGAGAAGCCAGGAATGGTCTTTTCCTCTTCTAGGGTGGGCAGAAACTGTAACAAGAGCGGGTCATCTAGGTTGCCCTTTTGCATGTTTTTTGCTAGTCGAAGAGGGAGATTAAGAGGAAAACGCTTATGCGAATGGACCTTTAGGCACTGCTCCGGAGTCAATTCAAGAAATTGAGCCAGTTCTTCTATTGTGCGAATGTTTTTCTGTTGTAAGCGTTTCCAAAGAGGGCGAATCTTTTCAGACATCATCAATAGAGTTCGTGTCGAAGGAGACCAGAGGCAATGGATCGACTTATCCATTGTGGATCTTGTCCTGAGGTTTGTACGATTTCTTTCAAGGTATTTAAGACGGACTGACCCATTGCAAGAGACCCTGCAATGAAGATGGAACATTGTTTTGACTTAATCCATTCCCATAAAAGGGAACGCTCCTCTTCGAGAAGTTTAGGAAGGCGTTTTGTACGGAACAAGCTCTTTCTTGAAAAAGCCGTTGAAATCTTAAAGGGAGAAGAAGAAGACAGTTGCTCCCAAGTCTTTTGGTAGAGGAAGTCTTGCGTCTCATCCCGATCTCCAAAAAGCAGCCATGTCTCTTTTTGCTCTTCTGCTCGATCAAGGATAAGCCCATGAAAAGAGGCTATGCCGACACCGTTAGCAATGAAGATCGTAGCAGGGGAAGAGTCGGGTTCGTGAAAAACAGAAGGAGCGAGAGAGGCGTTCATACACTCTCCAGGTTGTATTTCTTGGCACAAATAGCTGCTAGCTACTCCAACAGGTTCTCCAGGACAAGCGCCAATATGGCGAATAAGAAGCTCTAAGCAGTGGGAGTTGATTTTGGGGGTAGAGGCAATGGAGTAATAACGTTTCTGCATTCTACGAAAGCCGTACCTTGCATTCGAATCACGACAGGACAAGTTAAGTCTTCCCCAGCGGACAGAATCGTATTCTTGAGAGGAAACAGTCACTTTCCCTGCTTGTTGCAGATACGATTGTACGAGGTCATGAGGGTTTGGAGGGCAAAGAACAACATGGTCACCAGGGCGATAATCGAGAGCGTGCTGACAAGTAAAGGTCAAATGGTAGACTCGCTTAGATGAGCCTTCCCCTGATAGAAGGATCCGCTTTTTAAGGGTGAGTTGAACATGACTGGAAAGCATGATCCCATTCACCTAAGCGTCTTTCTTGTCGTAATACCTTTAAAAGAGAGTTTTCTTTTGTCGAGATACCCCCTAAAAAGTGAATAGCTTGCATCAGTCGGACACGAGCCTGGTGTAGCCCGAGGATCTCAAACGAGTCGAACAGAGGCAAGCCGTGTTTTCGGCCCATGACAGCCCCGAACAGGATGGGCATGATATCCTTCTTGTGATGCAATCCCCATTCTTCTGCCAGTTTTTTGGAGGCCATTTCAATTCCTGAACGTGTCCAATCCCTTTGCTCCTCTAAAGACCAGATTAGAGTCGTGAGAATATGAGCTACTTTTTGAGGGGGCAAGTCTCGTGGACAGAGCAATTCTTTTGTGAGAGGGACCTCTTCTGTGAAAAAAAAGTCACTCAAAGAGAAAAAATCTGACAACGTCTTCATGCGAGAGTGAGCGAGGGGAAGGATTTTAGATACGAACCCGTCATTCCATTTCCAACTTCGAAGAGCTTCAAGAAGCTCTTTTTCAGAACAGTGATCTTTCAGATAGCACTGGTTGAGCCATTTCAGTCGACGTATGTCAAA
>NZ_QQBG01000001.1 GCF_003339615.1 Candidatus Similichlamydia laticola | reverse complement strand
CAGCCACCCAAGCAAACAGAAGAGACATCAAACTCTTCCTCTCCAGAAGTAGAATCAAAGAATAACCAGGAGTTATAAGAGATGAGCACAAAGAAGAGTACGAAAATCATAGGAATCGATCTTGGGACAACCAATTCCTGTGTTTCTGTCATGGAAGGTGGATCTCCTATTGTTATTGCGAATGCGGAGGGAACGAGAACAACACCTTCTGTTGTATCCTATAAGGACGGAACACCTCAGGCTGGTGTTATTGCGAAGAGACAATCCCTCACCCACCCTGAAAGCACCGTTTTTTCTAGTAAAAGGTTCATCGGCTGTCAGTTTTCAGAAATCAAGTCTGAAATGAAAAACATGCCCTATGAAATTATTGAAGGGAAAGACGGCCGAGCAGCCTTCAAAGTTGAAGGGAAGACGCTCTCTCCGGAAGAAGTGGGCGCCCATATTTTGATGAAGATGAAGGAATCTGCCGAGGCTTATCTCGGTGAGTCGATCTCCGAAGCTGTCATTACTGTTCCCGCTTATTTCAACGACGCACAACGTCAATCGACTAAGGATGCCGGGAAGATCGCAGGGTTGAACGTTCGTCGTATTATTAATGAGCCCACAGCTGCTGCGTTAGCTTATGGAGTCGACAAGAGTGGAAACAAGAAGATTGCTGTTTACGATTTAGGCGGAGGGACTTTTGATGTCTCCATTCTTGAAATTGGAGAAGGTGTCTTTGAAGTTGTGGCCACAAACGGGGATACTCATCTTGGCGGAGATGACTTTGACCAAGTGATTATGACTTGGCTGATCGACAACTTCAAGAAAGAACACGGGATTGACTTGTCGAAAGACAAAATGGCTCTTCAAAGAGTCAAAGATGCAGCAGAACGAGCCAAGATTGAGCTGTCCACCTTGCAGCAAGCTGAAATTAACCAGCCTTTCATCACCATGGATGCATCAGGTGGAGGTCCTAAGCATTTGCAGGCGACTTTGACACGGGCTCAGTTTGAGCAATTGAGTCGTCAGCTGGTGGAAAGGACAAAGGGCCCCTGCCTAAAGTGCTTAGAAGATGCCAAGCTCTCCCCTTCCGAAATTACAGATGTTCTGCTCGTTGGTGGCATGACGCGTATGCCTGCCGTACAAGAAGCCGTAAAGGAGATCTTCCAAAAAGAACCGCATAAGGGAGTCAATCCAGATGAGGTCGTAGCCATTGGTGCTGCAATCCAGGGAGGAGTTCTTGGAGGAGACGTCAAAGACGTCTTGTTGCTGGATGTCACCTCATTAAGCCTAGGCATTGAGACCCTCGGTGAGGTGATGACCACAATCATCCCGAGAAACACGACGATTCCAACACAGAAAAAGATGGTCTTTTCTACGGCAACAGACAATCAACCTGCCGTAACAATTCGTGTTCTTCAAGGTGAACGACCAATGGCCTCTGATAACAAGCTCATTGGCTCCTTTGATCTAACAGACATTCCTCCTGCACCTAGAGGGGTCCCTCAAATTGAAGTTACATTTGATATCAGTGCAGACGGTTTGCTTCATGTTTCAGGAAAGGATCTTTCCACAAATCGAGAACAGAAGATTCGGATTGATGCGAAATCTGGACTTTCTGAAGCAGAAATCCAAGACATGATTAGAACAGCTGAGAAATTTTCGGAAGAGGACAAGAAGCGCAAGGAAGCTGCTGAGTTGCAGAATGAAGCTCAAAGCCTTTGTTTCCGAGCACAAAAAGCCTTGGATGATTACAAAGAAAAGCTACCTCAAGATATTTCTGAAGGTGTACAGACGCGTATTGATGCCCTCAATGCAGAGTTGAACGCTCAGCCGCGTGACCTAGAAAAACTTAAGACAGCACACCAAGACTTGAATAATTACATGCAAAAGATTGGTGAAGCTATGAACAAAGCTGCCGGAGCCCAACAGTCAGGACCCACTTCAACATCATCCGAAGCTTTCAAGAAATACGGCTCAGCTGCACAAGAACCAACTGAAGCTGAGGTTATCGATACAGATCCTCAAGTCTAAAAAGCAATACGAGTATCGTCCTTAACGAAAAAAACCCAGAAGAAACCCATATCTTCTGGGTTTTTTATCGTTATCAAACAAATCAAACGGTGGCACTCATCCCATTCATCTCTCTTTGTAAATATCGCAAAAAGACCGAACTGGCCGTAACATGTCCAACAGCGAACGGCCAAATGAATTCCTGTACGACTTGTCGAACGGCTTGATTTTCTCCCTGACGTGGAGCAAGCCTTTGTAATAACAAATGAAGTGCCGGTGTTCGTGACATATGAGAAAAGATTTCCTCCCCTGGTCGACCAATGTTCATCATAAGAAGAGACTGTATCTCAGCTGCAACAGCCTCTCGTGTGCCCGATTCGTTTAAAAAAGCCCCAGGATCTCTTGTTAATCTTTCTGCCTCTTGCCGTACTGTTTGACCATCCCCTACGTTAAGCAGCTCAATAGCTCCAAGAAGTAACGAGGCAACTGTGGAAGCGGTTTGTGCCGATTGTTCTACCATCATAGAAGAGACATTGCGCGATCTTCCCCTGAGAACAAGCGTGCGATGATCTTCCAATCCCAAAGCATAAGAAGAACTACTCGATCCCAAAGCTGTCACCATCCCCGCTACTAAATCGTCTAGTCTTGGAGCAGAACCTCCCAGAGTCGAGACCCAATACTGAGCAACAGGATCTCCTAGGCGAAGGGGTTGATCAGAAACCTTGTAATTGGCCTGGTCACTCAAAAGAAGGATAGGTAAAGCACTGCCTTCTGGGATTTCTCTTACAGGGGTCAGCCTCGGCCCTGGTCCTATCCCCAAAACTTGTCTTCTTCTACGGAAGAAAAAGAGCTGCTGGTTTCCCTCAGGGCCAACAGCTGTCATTATATATCCCTCTTTGTGTCCCCATGTCTTAAAAAGGTTGTCCAAAAAAGCAGTCAAAACTGGTGAAGAGGCATCTACACCTTCGTTAGGGATAATGACTTGAGGAATTTGTCCTGCAACAAGTGTGCGTCTTACAGCCCTTCCCACATAATTACCCCATTCATGAGGAACCATGTGTAATGGACTTAAAGGAGTAGGACCTACATCCGCAGGAACAGACTGCAAACGTGCCGAAGCAGATTCCTGTAACCGATTCAGGTGTATAAACTCCCTTGCTCTAACAGCCAAGGTTTCTCGACCAGTTATGCCTACCCTCGAAGAGGCAGATGACATCGTTGAAACTGTTTCGGTTTCGTCTGAAGTTAAGGTTGCACTTGTGCCTTCTGCTTCTTGACCCGCAAAGACAGCTTGCTGTGCCACACCATCAACAGACCCTCTGTCCGTCATGCCTTCTGAAGAAGTGTCCTCTCCATCCTCTATCTCGGCTAGTCTCTTAAGTTGCTCTTCGAAGGATGTGATGTCTTCTGCCGTAAGAACGTTTTTCATAGCAACTTCTGCAAGGGCAGCCTCGACGCGTTGCCCTGGTTGCACAGCAGAAGCTGCTGCTGCTGCTAAATCAGGGTCCAACTCAAGGGCAGCAAAAGGTATTTGAAGGTCAACAGAAAGACGATGCCGTGCTCCTTCTTGGGGATGTTCTGTTTCTTCCCCTGAACTTTCCGTATCAGACTTCATAACCTCCTGAAAAGCTAGTAACCCTTCCGTCAAGACATTTTGTGCGCTCCTTCTTCCAGATGTATTTCTACGAAGGGTCCGACGAACAGATTCCTCGACCCATGCACGCGTTCTATCCATTGTAGGGCCAGTAGGTTGTTTAGGTCGTGTATCCCTCTGTGACACTTCAACTCTTTCTTTCTCGGAAGAAGAGCCACTTAATACGGAAGAGATTAAATGGCTCAAGGCTTGAGTCGTTGCTGCAGCAGCTTGATGAAAAGCCTGTTTAGAAGAAGCAGGCGTCCACTCCTCATCTGAACTGAGACTTGTTTTTACTTCTCCCAGCAAAGAAGAAAGTGTATGAGAGACACCTTTGGCAGCATCTTGAAGTTCGGAGGAAGAAGAGGAACTTTCTTCTGGTAACTCCAAAGGGGGGATGCCTGCACGAGCACTTGTTCTAATACCTTCTGTAGAAACAAAAGTTCGAGGTCGTCTAGTAACAAAACGGGAAGAACCCCTTGATAAACTTATTGAGCTTCTTGTTCTTGTTCGCAAAGCATTGTAAAGATCACGAGATGCTTTTTTGACGATTAAACTCTGTTCTTGTTCTACGTTCCCTCGTTCTCCTGTTCCAAATAGACGAGTAAAAGTGGTTCGAATCCCCCGATGGTGCTGAGGAATCTCATTAATTCGAGAGGCTGAAAAGAGAAGCCCACGCATTCCAGAAGCTCGAATGGCAGGCACTCTCCTTCTAAAAATTCTGGCTACATTCTGGCTGATTGCTTTCATTTTCATATGGGCTTCTAGGATCTCTTCTCGGGTTAATCCGTCCCTATTGTGAATATAATCATAAAGAAGTTGCAGAACGCCTTGATCTAACTCTTCCCCATCCAAGCGAATACGCATGATCAAGCGCTCAAAGCCCGCTTCTGTTTGTACTTCTACTACCGTTTGGTAAGTACCTGCTGGGCCCTCTCGCACATCAACTCGGAAATCTTGTCCTTCTGTTCTGCCTGACTGCATTGTTCCTCCTCTCTCTTTCAAGATAGTGGTCCTCACCTCCTCTGCTTTAAAACAGATTCGCCTTTATTGGCAGATAAATTAGGTGCACAAATTTGTGCATGACATGCTGTTTTGTATCGAAATAACAGCCCCAAAACCATTTTTTTTCGTTTTAAACAAAAAATAATGTCATCTCCTCTTGACACCTAAAAGAGTATTTATAGATCAGGAATCTAAACAGATCGTTACTTTCTCATTGCATCGTTAAAACGAAAAAGAGACCGAATTAAATCACATTGCTGAGCGAAACATGAATACTTCTAAATGTTGAGTCGATCAAATAAATGGAGTAAGAGACAGCTTAATCAAGAGAGTACGATTTCGATCAGGGAAATGAGGCCCACCCTCCTTCACATTGGGCCAACACGTATGTCGGCCTGAACAAAAATGAGGGCTCAACCTTAACAATCCCAAAATGGGGAGGGACACTTTATGGCACTCAACTCGCAAATGCATTCGCACAGTAAAAAGCACCCAGCACTCCGAACGAGTGTAGGAAAAAAACCATCGTCTAAAGTCCTGTTCGGACAGGCAAAAGAAGCGAGTAGCTCCAAGGAGAAAAACGTGAAAGCTAAAACAGGAACGATCAAAAAAAAGGGAACTAGCGGAACAAAAAGAAGGGCTAAAACAAAGTCAGTCGGTTCGGCTTCTTCTCGTGTTACCCAGGCACTAGTAGGAGAATTGCTCGCTTCTCGTGCACCGAAGAGCAAGAAAACAGCTTCTAAAAGTACAGCCAGAAAAGCTGCTTCTCCTACTAAAAGAAAACCGGCAAAAGCTAAGGTAGTCACCAAAACAACTCGCACCCGTAGAACAGCTACTGCAGTAAAGAGAAAGACTGCCGCCTCAAGAGTCAAAAAGACAACGACGGCAACAAGAAGTGCAACAAAGAAGGCAAAGCCTGCTCGTTCAGCAAGAACAGTGAAAAAGGCAAAAACAACAACAGTTAAGAAAACTATATCTCGCACAAAGACAAAAACACGTGCTTCAACTAAGACAAGAACAGCAGCAAAGAGAAAAAGTGCCATTTCTACAGCAAAGAAAAAGGCAACAGCCACAACAACAAGGAAAAAGACAGC